>NZ_JAUBOZ010000012.1:62074-82551 GCF_036700475.1 Microcoleus sp. T2B6
TCAACCGCCGGGTGATTGAAAATTACCGCTTGATGAAAAATCACCGGGTGAAATCTTCAACCCGCGTCGGCGGGTTTCGTTTGTGTAGCCGCGGTTTCAACCGCCGGGATAGATAGATTTATCCCGCGATGATATCCCAATAATTATATCCCAACCTAGAAATCCGGGCGATTGGAAATCCGGGCGATTGGAAATCGCGTCTACACAAACGATGTCCGCCTGCGCGGACTAAGATGGAATTAAAATAATTTATCATCCCGGATTCGACTATGCAGGAACCACCACAAATTAAAAATCCCAGCATTACCCTCTATCCTTTCCACCTGCGGGATGATAGCGACGCAGGCTACGGACAAGTAGCCCGAAATGCTCAATCCTTGTGGGAAAATCTAGCAGATAATGTCGGCAAAGAATTTAACATCAACGAACTAAAATCCCTCAGAGACAAGCTAATTTGCTACAAAAACGGACAGTACCAACCAGACGATAAACAGGAAAATCAGAATAACGGCAAATTACTAAAGCCCGATGGAAAAACTCTTAATTTTCAGCAAATAACTCAGCCAGATAACCAGAAACTTGATGCTTCTATCTATGCCCTGCGAATTCACGACACTTACACCGCAGACTTGACATTTTACTATAAAAATGTCACAATGAAAGTAGCGGAGTTAACTCGATTAAATCCCCAAGGTTGCTTGTTGCCAAATGCAATTAAACCCTCTCTGGGACAAACCTTATTATTATACGCCGAACCAGCAGTTTATGATACTTACCGCAAACTAGCTGACGAATCGGTTAAAGCTTTTGTACAAGATAAACAGCAACCATTAGTAGAGTTTCGCGCCGAAGGAAAGTTATTCGGGAGTCCGATTTTTGAGTATGACAGCCGAGAAGATGATGCGAATAAGCGATGTCACTTTCTAGTATGGTTGCAAGAGAATGCCCAAACTTTGAAATTCGCAACGCTGGCGTTTAATTCTAACTTGATGAATCTGCTGTGTTCTCGCGCTAAAATTGTATTTGTGTATGGCGAAGCTAGGAAAAAGTATCGCCAAGCACAGCAAATAGTCAGCGAGTTAGAAAAGAAGCTTCCCGAATTCAGTCAAATAGAAAGCGAACAAGATAGACAAGTTAAGTTGCAGAAGTTAAAGCAATTTCTGGCTGAAGTCCGCACAAAAATGTTTGATTGTGCTCAGCAAGTGCGGTATTTGAAAGAAGACAAAAATACTATTGACACTAATGCTGAAAATTATGGTGATGCCTTGACAAAAATTAGAAGTTTGTGCATCCCAGGCGACAATCTGGATTTCTTGCAGAAGTTTCTAGATTTGGCTGAGAATAAATATCAGCGGCAAATTGAAATTGATTTAAACTACTTGATTGCTAGTCAAGATTTGTTCCAGCAGTCGATATCCACTGTGCGCGGGATGGTGGAAATCGAACAGGTGGAATTGGACAGGGAACAGGAAGACGGGGAGAAAAAGCGCGATCGCCAGCTTGAGAATATCATCTTTTTTGTGGGAACTGCCATCGGCGGCGGACAAATCTTTTCCGCCGCCTATCCTCTAATCAAGGATACACGGATTCAATGGCAACCCGATTTTTCTCTACCGCTGCATCCCTTTGCTGCGACAATTATCTGGAGTCTGCTGTTTGGCTTACTATTTGGCTTGTTAATGCTGGGTATCGCCGTGTTGGTAAGGAAAACTTTTCCCCGATAATTTGGATTTAGGACTTACGCATAAAACCAAAGAAACCGGGTTTTTCGGGGTTTTTGGGTGGTATAACTTATATGTTGCAGCATTCTTAAGAACAGGCAAGATGCCTGTTCCAAAAAGAGTCAATTTTTTGTGGGGAGTAGGGGTTGGGCATCTTCGCCTCAGCATTCTTAAGAACAGGCAAGATGCCTGTTCCACAAGCCGAAGATGCCGCCCATAAATTACAAATATCGAGTTAACTGCACTCGATAGCGTTCCTTCTTAGTAACAGCAACTTCCCCAATTTCCAATCTTCCCTTGCCCGTAACAGCAATTAAATCTCCCGACTTGACATTATAACTAGCTTGAGTAACGTCTTTCCAGTTAACTCGCACGTCGCCACTATCAATTAAATCGGCCATTTTGCTGCGAGACATTGCGAATCCAGCGGAGGCGACAGCATCCAATCTCATGGATGCTTCAACGGTTGTCATTTCTTTCTTTTTGGGTTCTCTAATTTTGAGTTCGCTCAACTCAATGCGCCGCGTTTGCACAGGAACCGATCGCACTTGCTGCAAACTCATCTCCAAATACTCTACCATCTCCGGCATGACAATGGCTTGCGCGCCGCGTTCTCCCAAAACAATCACATCGCCAGTTTTCTCCCGGACAATTCCCGTACCCAACATCGCCCCCAAAAAGTCGCGGTGAGAAGCTGTATCGAACAAGAAATTGCCAGCGATTTCTACTGCCGCAACGTTAACGCTAGCAGAGTCGATCGGGATATCCGATCGCGCGATCGCAATTCTTTGTCTTTCAGCTTGCGGGTAGCCGCCCCAAGCCACTAATTCCACATCTGTTAAGCGCTTAAATACCGTCAGAGTGTCCGCCAATTCTGGAGGCGACAGAAAATCAGTCAGAGTAACTTCCCAAGTTTTAATTGCTTGTTCCGCTTGGTCGATCGCCCGCGCGACACATTCGCGGTTTTCGATGCCTTTTAACAGTTCTTCTCTTTGTAACATCAGTTAATGCTAGATTCTAATTTGAAATTGCCAAAGTTTGCTGTAACTAAAAAGTCTACTTTTTTAACAGTCGCACTACTTTAATTATAGTCTAAAATCATCAAATAACGATCTTATGATTTTAGTTGCTGCTAAAGCTGATATGATGAGCACGATTATTGTACCAAATCTATGAAGTCTTCGAGTTAAAGTTTTTGCAAGAGCTCGATCGAGTATGGCAGCAAAATTGTCCACCCAACTACTTATTCTTCTTCACCCGCAAATACAGTTCTTCCATCGCCTCAATAAACGAACCATCCTTGTGCCAAAACTGTGGAAAATCTCCCTGTTTCTTCACCACGATCGCACTTACCCCACTTGGCGCTGCCACCTCAATCGTCTGCGGTAATCGCTTCGCACCATGCCAAAACTCTTTCAGGCTGACCGTTTGCGCCTCACTGGCGATCGCCCGCGTGTAATAGGAATCCACCGCCACAGGGGCCGCTGCATCAGCCGTTAACTCTGCAGAAAGCGCCAAGCCCAAAGGCGTTTTTGCTAATTCGCGGTGCAGCACTTCCTTAGAAAGCCCCCGTAATTCAAACAGTAAAAATGGATCTTTGTCCAATTCGGCCGCCACCAAATAATAAACTCCGGCAATATGTTTGCAGGGATTGCTATAGTCTGGGCAAGAGCAAGTAGTCTTAAAGTCCTCGCGGCTGCTGGGTAAAAGGTGCAATCCGAGGGGTGAGAAAGCATTTTCAATATTGTCGGGCATTTCGTTGAGCAGCAGCCGGGAAATGAAGCTGGCTTTTGATGCCATTTGGGCGATCGCCACTTTCCACTTTGCCTGACTAATTGGCTCAAACTCAATTTGAGTTGTGTACAGAGGCTCTTTATAAACCCCAAAATAAGGATTAACCGAGCCTCTTACTTCTGCCATCACTAAGCCATCATTAATCTTAAAGCTTTTTACCTTGTCATTCCTGGCATAGGAACGTCCCCTTCCGAGTCGTCCAGAATCGGTAAATCTTTCCAGCCCATCGATAAATTTATTGCCCCACCAAGTCCGAGTAAATTGTGACATAAGCTGTTCTGCATTTAAATTGTATATTTCGATGACAATCAAAAATCCTCTCCCTCTCTCCCCCTCTCCCCCTCTCCCTCTCTTATGTTGTTTCTCCTAATCTAGAACCGCATTTTTATTGAGCCTAATTAATTTCTTAAATGCCTCATTATCCAACTCAGTCAACCACGACTCATCAGCACCAATAATTGAACCTGCCAATTTCTTTTTGTCTTCAATCATTTGGTCAATCTTTTCTTCCAAAGTGCCAATCGCCACAAACTTATGCACAAACACATTTTTTTCCTGTCCGATCCGAAACGCCCGATCCGTCGCCTGATCTTCCACCGCCGGATTCCACCAGCGATCGAAATGGAACACGTGATTGGCTTTTGTCAGCGTAATTCCCACGCCGCCCGCCTTCAGTGACAGAATAAATACTGAAGGTTCAGACTCTGGATCTTGAAACTCTGAAATCATCCGTTCCCGTTTTTCGCGACTGGTTCCCCCGTGGATGTAGTAAGTGTTGTAATGTAGCGTTTGTTTAATATATTTTTCCAACGCGCTTCCCAGTTCTGTAAACTGCGTAAATACCAATAAACTTTCGCCTTCTGCTTTGACTTCCTCAATCATCTCGATCAGCCGTTCCAGTTTGTGCGATCGCTCTGGTGTAAACTCACTTTCATCCTGCAAAAACTGGCGCGGATGGTTACAAATTTGCTTCAGCTTCAGCAGTGTCGCCAAAATCATCCCCTTGCGCTTCATCCCTTCCGCCGCGTCAATTTCTTGTTCTACCTCTTTGACGATCGCTTCATAAAGCGAAGCTTGCTCGCGGGTGAGATTGCAGTAGAGCTTTTGCTCAACTTTGTCGGGGAGATCCTGAATAATCGACTTATCGGTTTTCAGACGGCGCAGGATAAAAGGTTCTACTAATTTTTTGAGCGCGGCTGATTGTGTGCGACTCCCATGTTTTTGAATCGGTAATTCAAACATTTTCCGAAACTGTGCCTCTTTTCCCAAATATCCGGGATTGAGGAAATTAAAAATTGACCATAAATCCAACAATCGATTTTCCACTGGTGTTCCAGTCAATGCTAGTCGATGGGTAGCCGGTAACTTTAAAATCGCCTTGGTTTGCGCCGCTTTGGGATTTTTAATATTCTGGGCTTCATCAATTACCACGCGATGCCACGCTACGCTGCTCAACAGCTTCTCGTCTTTTCGCACCAAGGTAAAGGAAGTAATCAACATATCACAATCTTGGACGGCGGCTTTGAATTCCTTGGCATCTTGCAAGCGCCCAGGGCCGTGGTGAATCAGCGATCGCAATTCTGGAGCAAATTTTTCCATTTCCTTTTGCCAGTTACCAACTACGGATGTGGGCGCAATTAGCAGCGTGGGTAGAACCGAAGGTGCGATCGCTTTTTCTGTCTCTTTTGTAGTAGATAAAACTTCCCGCTCTTGCAATAATCGAGCAATTACCTGCGCCGATTTACCCAAACCCATATCATCGGCAAGACAGCCGTTTAATCCCAAACTTTCCAAATAACTCAACCAAGAAACGCCGCGCTTTTGGTAATCCCGTAACTTGCCCTGAAACTTTGCTGGATCTGCAATTAACTCTAACCGACTCTTATCGTTCAGCTTCTCCAACATATCTGATAAAGCCCGATCGCGCTCAACCTCTAACTGTTCGCTCGCTTCTCCTTCTGCCGTCAACTTCATAAAGTCAATCAGGCTTAAATCAGGATTCTCTTCGCGATTTTTTTGCCAAAAATTCAGCATTTCCTGCATCTTGTCTTTGTCCAGTTCCATCCATTGTCCTCGGAACTGTACCAGCGGTGTTTTGCTATTTACTAACGCCTGCCATTCTTGTTCGCTAACCCGTTCACCCCCGATCGCCAATTCATATTGATATTCCACCAAGGAATCCGCCGAAAACAATCCTTTTCCCTTGATTGCAGCGCTTTTGCTGCCCTTCCCTTTGACTTGCAGGCGAATCTTCGCCCGTTGTCGTCCCTTCGGCGTCCACCAAGCGGGGACAATCACTTTGTATCCGGCATCTTCTAATACCCAAGCGGACTCGCTGAGAAAGGTGAAAGCATCATCTAAGGTGAGGGTAATGTTAACAGGTTTGTCGGTTTCTAGCCCTTGCCAAAGTTGGGGATAAATGCGGGCAGCGTAGCCGAGATTTGTCAGCAAATGTTGCTCAAAGTTGTCTCCGAATTGTGTTTGCAACTGTTTTTGTTGAGTCGATCGCGATCGCCAATAATCCTGCAACGGCATCCGCAGAGATGGGTCTTTTTTCGCAGCCACCTGAAACTCTAAAACCCAAGGCTGTTCGGGGTTTTCGGGGGATTGTAGTTGAAAGCAGAGGGAGAATGAGTCAGCAGATTGATTGCGCGTAATCCGATCGCGCCAGGTTTGCCATTGCCGGTATTTTTCAAGGCTTACTGGCGCTATTTTTCGTGTTTGGTTAAGGCAGATTTGGAGTAAAGAATCCGCAATCTTATTTTCAAACGATGCTGGGATGGGGGTTTGAGTGACAATTTCCACGATCGCACACTCGGAAAAATGGCGCAGCAACCGTTCGCGATCGTAGAACTTTGGTGTATCTTGTAGCTGGATCTTCCGAAAACCGGACACACAAACTAAAGGCATCCATTCAACATAGCGTTGTAAATCAGTTTCGTACTGTGTTGAAACAATTTCCCATCCCGGATAAATCTCAAAGCTGGGTTCAATTTTGGCAGGTGTTTTTGGAGTTTTTGCAGTTGTTTTGGTTTTTGTCTCGCCCGCTTTCTTACGCCCGCGCGTGGCTTTCTCAGCGGGTTCGGATGTTTCGATGGGTGCGATCGCGATCGGAGCAGTTTCTCGATAGCGCAACGCCGGAATATAATGATCTTTCAGAACAATTTGCTTAAAATTTTGGGTGTAGTGATACCAAAATAGCAAGTCTGAACCAAACTGAACTTCTGCTACATCGTAGAGGGCAAAAAAATGCAGATCGTTCAATACTTTAGTCAAAGTGTGGGTGGCGATGCACACACAATCAACTTGCCAATACTCCAACTCAAATGTTTCGGCTAACTCTGTCTCTAAATATCGCGCTAACTCTAAAGATGGCAACGGCTGGTTGTCGGCAGTGGGCAGTAAAAAATACCGAGGGACGATCGCGTATTCTCGCCCCATCGCACTTGTATTGCTGACTGCTGACAGTTGAATCCCGGCTTCTTTCGTTAGAAACTCTCTTAACTGTGCCGTCTCCAATTGTCGGGGATGAACCTTAGCAGGCTGTTTTTTCTTTTGAGTGGTTTCAACCCAAATATAAAACGTTCCAGGTTGAATAAAATTCTCTTCTGCTTGAGGAATCCAAGTCCCGTGGAGGATTTTCATAGGTTATACCAAACGCAACCTTTGGCAGCCTATCATATCATCAATTAGCGGGAAAAGATAAGACGGCGGTTGAAACCGCTGCTATACAAACGATGTCCGCCGACGCGGACTAAAGAGAATAACGTAATTTTACCGCGCTATCTTTAACCCGCGTCGGCGGGTTTTGCTTGTGTAGACGCGGTTTCAACCGCCGAGTCCTCTTTCCGATTTAGAAAATATCTGTTAAATCCAACACAAAACCGGGTAATACATCTTCACCAGACAGAGTTGCAGGCGAGTCTAAAATTTCCACATCTGAACCTTGACGGGAGATTTCTACTTTTCTATTTTTGCGATCGAGCAACCATCCCAACCTCGCTCCATTTTTCACATACACTTTCATTTTATACCAATTTTTTATGAGGTTGCATAGAATCCGATCCCCCCTAGCCAAGAGGGCGGGCACGGGGAGTAGGGGTCGCACCGCCCCTACTAAGGGGGGGACAAGATTCTTCTCAAAGTCAACCCCTACTCCCCAACAATCAGGGGGAGTAGGGGGTATGCGAGGGGGATCGAGATATGTGCAACTTCACATTAAATTGGTATTAGCCCGCAATTTTTCTAGCGAGTCAGTGGTGGATTCCCTTCGGGATAGCTTCGCTTCACGCAATTCCACCACAAAATCGGGACAAATCGGCGCAAATTTCTCTTTTTGTTCGGGAGTTAAAGCATCCCACTTGTCGCGGCGCACCCAAGCAGCATCGGGAGAAAAGTCTGAACCGTCGGGGAGTTTAAATCCAGTTGAAGAGTCAAAAACAACTCCTAAATTGTTTTGACGACTCCAAGCCTTAAGTTGAAAGTTTAGGTCTTAATTCCGTCTACCCGTCTCGCTACCTGTAGGTGGCATAATAATCAATCCTCCACTAGCAGTCCGTTCAAATCTTAAATCCCGGTTGTCAATACACAACTGAAAAAACTGCTCGTCTGTTAATTCGATCGTTAATTCTAGGGGAGAATGTAGGGGGATAGTTTGTGATTCCATAACTTCCTCCAAATATTACACGATTTGAATGTCAACAGTCAACAGTCAACAGTCAACTGTTAACAAACAAATAACTAAGTCTCTGTATAACCTTGGATATTTTCCGGTTCAAACTGCTGCAAAATCTTCGCAGCTTTCCCAGTCAAATCATCAGTACCCTTAACCGCAATCAAAAATTTACCCGCATTCAAACGGTTGCGGTAGGGCAAAGCATCGCCACTACCAAAAGCCATACCGCCCGCGCCTCCAACAAAAACACTGCCCATCGCAGCGGCGATCGCACCGAGTACGCCGCCGATCGCGTGATCGCCAATTTCCCCCGCCCAGGCAAAAGTCTTCAACTGAGTAATCAAGCTGAAAGTAACCCCAGCAATAAAGCCAAAGGGAATCAGCCAAATAGCCATGAGTTTAGCTTGTTTCTTCGCTTGCTGGTTCGGGTCGATCAAGCCAAATTCATCAGCAGTTTTGTAGCCGCGGCCCAAAATACTCACTTGCTTCATAGGCAAGCCTTCTTTTTCGAGAGCACAGTAGGCAGCTTCGGCTTGCATTCGATCGGGCAGTACGGCGATAAGATAATTCATTGAGAATAATTCCTGATAGTTAGGCTGAAATAGCCAAAGTCTATTATAGACCGAAAAGACATACTAGCTAAGCACTTGGGGGATTTTCAGACGGTCAGAGAGTCCGATCGCCCCGAAACCTAAAATATTTCAAGCAAAAACGGTCGGTCAAGACCGAATGCAGATACAATTCAAACTGCACAAACGCAAGCTTGAGCTGAGCTGTTAGATACTGCCCCTGGTTTAAGCCTCAACTTTGTGCTCGCCAACGCGCTTGCCTATTTTTACTAATTCCACTCAATTGCTTGCTATGCCTAAAGTTCTAGTATCCGATCCGATCGACCAAGCCGGAATTGACATCCTCTCCCAAGTCGCGCAAGTTGACGTAAACACAGGACTCTCAGCCGAAGAACTGGTACGAATTATTCCAGATTACGACGCTTTAATGATCCGTTCTGGCACCCAAGTTACCAAAGAAATCATTGAAGCCGGGAATTCACTTAAAATTATCGGCCGAGCCGGCGTCGGCGTAGATAATGTCGATGTACCCGCCGCTACCCGCAAAGGAATTGTAGTCGTCAATTCCCCCGAAGGCAACACGATCGCCGCCGCCGAACACGCCCTCGCCATGATGCTCTCGATGTCCCGCCACATCCCGGAAGCTAACGAATCCGTCAAAGCGGGTAAATGGGAACGCAACCGCTTTATCGGCGTAGAAGTTTACAAAAAAACCCTCGGCATCGTTGGTTTGGGCAAAATCGGCTCCCACCTCGCCGCCGCAGCCAAAGCAATGGGCATGAAACTGCTGGCCTACGATCCCTTCATTTCGACCGAAAGAGCCGATCAGTTGGGCTGCCGCTTGGTAGAACTCGAACTGCTGATGCGGGAATCCGACTACATCACCCTGCACATCCCCAAAACGCCGGAAACCCTGCACTTAATTAACGCTGAAGTGCTGTCAAAAATGAAGCCCACGGCCCGCATCATAAACTGCGCCAGAGGCGGCATCATCGACGAAGCAGCCCTCGCAGAAGCCATCAAAGAAGGCAAGATTGCCGGCGCAGCTTTGGACGTTTACGAACACGAACCGCTGGAAGCTGATTCCCCGTTGCGGAGTGTCGGTCAAAACATCGTTCTGACGCCCCACTTGGGAGCATCCACAGCGGAAGCTCAGGTGAATGTGGCGATCGACGTGGCTGAACAAATTCGCGATGTACTGTTGGGGCTGCCCGCGCGATCGGCTGTCAACATACCAGGAATTTACCCAGACTCGATCGAAAAACTCAAACCCTACCTGCAACTCGCCGAAACCCTCGGCAACCTCGTCAGCCAGCTAGCCGGAGGCCGAGTCGATTACCTCAACGTTCAACTGCAAGGCGAATTGGCCAGCAACCAAAGCCAGCCCGTAGTCGTGGCCGCCCTCAAAGGCCTGCTCTCCCAAGCCCTGCGAGAGCGCGTTAACTACGTCAACGCCAGCATTGAAGCCAAAGAACGCGGAATTCGCGTCGTCGAAACCAGAGACGCCTCAATTCGCGACTACACCGGCTCCCTGCACCTCTCGGCCAAGGGAACTCTCGGCGAACACACCGTGACAGGTGCAGTCCTCGGCGAAAGCGAAATTCGGATTACCAGCGTTGACGATTTCCCGGTCAACGTTTCCCCCACTCACCATATGCTGTTTACCCTGCACCGCGATATGCCGGGGATTATTGGCAAAATTGGTTCCCAATTGGGCAGTTTTAATGTCAATATTGCCAGTATGCAGGTAGGCCGTAAAATCGTGCGAGGCGATGCGGTGATGGTTTTGAGCCTCGATGACCCTCTACCAGAGGGGATACTGGCCGAGATCCTAAAAGTTCCGGGAATTCGGGATGCTTACACGGTAAATCTTTGACGGATTTAGGAGTTTAGATTTTGGATGCCAGGGCTGATAATTGGTAATGGGTAATTGGTTATTGGTCATTGGCCTGAAAGCGGGAATTTTTCTATTAGCCAATCCTCCTTCCTCACTCCCCAGTTCCCAGTCTCCAGTTCCCCTGGGCCAATCTAAAATCTAAAATCTAAAATCTAAAATCGTTATGGCACATAGCTGGTGGGAAATTAGAATTCTTTGCGATCCGGCGCTGGAAGATATCATCTTTTGGCGTCTGGAACGATTTAACTGTCGGGGAACTGCTACGGAACTCAAAAGCAATTCCTGCCTGATGTCGGCTTATTTGCCCGAAGAACAGGCAGGATTGCTGGATTTGGCCGCTCTGTCTCTGTGGCTGCGCCAAGATGCTCTGTGTGCAGGTTTGCCCATACCCGCGATGCAGTGGGATTTGATTGAAGACGAAGACTGGGGCAGCACTTGGAAGGAGCACTGGCAGCCTCAAGAAGTGGGCGATCGCTTTTTAATTAACCCGGCCTGGCTGCCCCTACCGACTGATACCGATCGCGTTATTTTGCGTTTAGATCCGGGTGTGGCTTTCGGTACAGGTGCTCACGCCACTACTCAACTTTGTCTGGAGTCGCTGGAAATGCGGCTCGGTTTTGATGACAAAGAGTGCATCGTTGCTGATATCGGCTGCGGATCGGGTATTTTGTCGATCGGCGCGGTGTTGTTGGGCGCTACAAAAGTTTATGCTTTGGATACTGATCCTTTGGCAGTGCGATCGACCATTAGCAACAGACTACTCAACCGCGTTAATTCTCAGCAGTTGGTTGCAGAGCTCGGAAGTATCGATCGTTTGAAAGAAATGGTCGATGAGCCGATCGACGGTTTGATATGCAACATTTTAGCAGAAGTAATCATTGATTTAATCCCGCACTTCACTGCAATTAGCAAACCCACTACTTGGGGCGTGCTCAGCGGCATTTTGCTCGAACAAGCTAAGCCAATTGCTGACACTCTCGAACAGCATGGCTGGATTGTCGCTACTCTGTGGAAGCGCCAAGATTGGTGTTGTTTTAATATTCGGCGCAGTTAGCGTTTTTAGATTTGAGAGTTGAGATTTTAGGACTGTTGTATTCATTCTGAGCCATCTGGATTACTTGGTATGCGATCGGGTTCAACCTCTCGCACAGCTTGATATATTTATTGATAAAAAGTAGAAGTAATCGCGCTATTATCAAAGTATAAACAGCTTGAATAAGAAAGCTATGGACGTTGAAGAACTATATAGACGTTACGCTGTCGGAGAGAGGGATTTCTCTGGAGTTGATTTAAGTCATGCTGATTTAAACGTTGCTGACGTGGGTGATATTAGAGACCTCCCACCAGGTCAGAATGAGTTGAGTGGTATCAATCTCAGCGGTGCTAACTTGACTAGAGCCGATTTGAGTTTTGTTAATCTCAGCGGTGCTAATTTGAGTAGTACGAACCTTGAATCTGCTATCCTATTGGGTACTATATTGATTGCTGCCGATTTGAGGGACGCTATCTTAGATTATGCCGAACTGGGAGGCGAACTGGTTGATGCCGACTTGAGAGAAGCCAACCTGCATTGTACGCGATTGATTGATACTAACCTGACTAGAGCCAATCTAATGGGTGCAGAATTTGCAGCCACCGGAGAAGGTCGTGTGATTTTCTGCAATACCATTATGCCTGATGGTACTATTAGGAATGACGATTGCTCCTAAAGGGATTGATAGATCGGTTTTGCTGGAAAAGGGTATTGGAGATGGTAGGATATACTTTGATTATCTCATTAGCACGGTCTAAGATTGATTTGATATAAGAAAAAGTCAAATCAGCTTCAACTCATAGACTTTATTAAAAGTCAATAGCCTGGTATGCTAAGCAAGCTTTCCAGGCTAATTTGTTTGATGTCTATACGATCAGCCTTATGATTCGATTATTTCCTCTATCTCGTCTGGAATATTTGAGAAGAAGTCAAGCTCAGTCAACTCCTCAATTTGGTTAACAGTCAGTTGCCATGTTTGCCAATTTCTCCAAGCAGCTTTGTTTTGTATGTCTGGAAGACTTAACCCCAACAAAGTATTGAATGGGTGAGGAACTGGAAGTGGGAAATCTCCATTCGCATCTACCGATCCATTTGGATTAGTTGGGACGTGAGCTGGTTCAACCTCGTTGGGTGTCAAAATGCCGTAAGTTGTAGTGTTAGCAATTGTGACATTAGCAGGATTCAGTCCTGGTTGCTCTAAATCCAGTACGACCTTCCAAGTCCAACCAGGAATATTGATTCCTTTGCTTGTAAGAATCTGGGGATTTGTTAATCTGCTGGGTCTTGCTCTATGGCTTATACGTTGAGGATTTAGATTGCTTTCATAACCCCCAGCGACAACATAAAGCTCTTTTGAGTCAATATTAGTAGTGGATGCAAGCAAATCATCAAAACTCGTCCATGCTGGACTTTGCGGATTTTCATCTAGGCTGAGATCGTTGTTATCTTGATGCTGTGGAACTACATTCGTCATCAAAAAAGTCGCTATGTTGTCCTTTTCACTATTAGTTCGCTGAGACGAAGGTAGCATATGACCCCTTGAATACAAACTGTTGCTGTAGTCCTCATTTTTGACCCGACCCCAAGTTTCAGGAATACTTTGATCTTCGATAAATCTGAGATTTGAGCGCGCAACACTACCCAGCCACTTTTGATTCAGTTGCCAACTTACCCATTTAGGAGTTTTACTGCTGTCATCATAAGCAGTGGCAAACTGTGCTTTCTCTAGCAAATAGTTATTGCGCTCCGCAATAGCAAGATCAGTTGTGTTCCTGGCATCTGAGGGATTTCCAAACAGTAGATGTTGGCTTTTGAAAAATACATTATCTAAGTAAACATTACCGCCACCAACAACTTCAAACTTCAGAGTTGCTACTTGACCGCGCAAATTGTCAGGCACCTCTACTTGGAAAGTCTCAAACCCTTGAATTCCATAATCAATCCTTTGTGTATCTGCTAAATATGCACCTCTTGTACGATTCGCTCGCCTCAAGTTGATCGATGATGAAACGCCTAAAGGACTTCCATCTGCTGCTGACAAAGTGACCAAAACTGTTCTGCGTCGATCTCGATCCACCAGTTCTGTTTCGGGAACATGGAGGTCAAATCGTAAATTCCCCCACTCAGGCACAACAAAACGGTTGTGAGTAATACTTTTACCTGATTCTAGCTTCAGAGCATAATTTGCTTGAGTTCGATCGACCCCAATCCTATCGAGTTCCGCGTGCAAAGCCGGAGCCTCTGTTGCAGATAGCTGATTCACATCAACGAGATTGCTGGTAGACACACTCGCTGACGTTTCGCCATTATGAAAAGACCAACCAGGAATCGCATTAGAAAAAATAGTCCGATTACCACCCTGCGGATTGAAAACCGCATCAAAATTGCCGTTAAACAAAGTAGGAACCGCAGCATCTCCCCGCATCCTGGCATCATAAGTATTGTCAAAATCTACCGGGATACGCTCTACATTCGTTTGGGGACGAAACTCCTTTCCGCCACCCAAAACCGAATAAAACCACCCCGTACCAATTCCTTCCCAAGGAGCAGCATCAACACCATGCTCAAAACTGTCTTCCGGCGTATACCAAGGGCTAACGCGAGCGGCACCTGTCAAAACAGTAGCGCCAAATGAAAAGTCCTTATCGAACAAAGGTTCGCGATACCCATCGCCGCGTCGGCGGAAAAGAGGATTAGCATCTAAGTTTTCATCGAACGGGAAGTTAGTTGGAAACAAATCTGATGTCCCCCCATACCAACTCAAAACACGTCCGTGTACAGCTCCCCTTCCAGCAATACCAACAGTAGGATCGGTTTCCTTCGTAAACCCAGCACGACTGTTGTCATAATCTGGGTTATTTTGATTAGTTCCCAGAAAAACAGACAAATCCGGTTCTCCCAACAGCGGAGCAGTAGCATCGGGATTTTCTGACCTCCAACCTTCTCGCGGAAACTGAAGTCCGGGGGCTGTTTTTCCATCTTCAGTAGACGGAAGATTGGGAATATCCCGACCCGCAGGCGAAACCGTACCTCCTGATAAATCCGGTACTGTCTGATAGTAATTATCCGCAAAAGTGACATTTTCCCAAACCTGAACCTTCGGTTCGCGGAAATCGCCGAAATTATCTGTCACTACATTTAGCCCCGGTTGGTCGAAATCGTGGGGGTCTAAAGTTGTCATCTGAAGGTCGCGAATATCAGAGTTTTCTTTTCCACCAGCTTCAGGAAAATGAGTCCCCAAACGCTGAATAATTTCGCTGTTAACAACTGTTCCCCGACTGAAACCAACAAAATGCAGCGGTGAATTGAAAATTGCTCCTTGTTTTGCCGTGCTATTTTCATCAATGAACAGTTGGTCTAACTGCACGATGGAAGCAAAGAAAGTATCTGCCACTGCTTCGCTAAAACCTGAATCAGGAGCTGCCGATTCATTATTATTCGACCAGTCATTCAGCAGCACTAACGGTTGATTGTTGTCAAGGTATGGAGCTATGTAACTCTCCAACTTGGTGAGATAGTCGGCGTCATTTTCTGGATTCTCACCTGCTGGGAAATCTGGCGCAACCGCTCCATATTTGGTGACAGGAACCCAATAACCAGTAGCGAGGTCGTACCTCATCATCAAACCGTTGTCCTCAGCACCTGCATTGGCAATACTATTGCCCAGTTGGTAAAACTCTGAAGGAATTCCAGGGTTATCAAAAAAGGGAGCACTAAAGGGAGGCTTGAAGCCATGAGTCAGCACAGTTACGCTGGGGAAGACATCATTACCATCATCGGGCTCGGTCAATATTGGCGTCCAAAAATCGCCAAACTCTATGTTCCGGCTGCCATTTTTATTCCAAGCTTCAACAGCCCAATTGTACTCCTGACCCGCTGTCAAAGTGAGGTTGTCAGGTAGCGTGAAGCTGGTATTTGTACCTTCAATAAATGTTTGCCCGCCATCCAAAGTCCACTTGCCAATGCCGTCATCACCTCTTTGCCAAGTTGCAGTTAGAATTCGGTTGGGGTTGAAGTCGTTCTCTTGGCTGCGGTAAAAAGAAGTATTCCAAGGTTTTGTCAATAAGTCCAACTGTTCTGGTTTGCTCAATCCTTGATTGAACAGAAATTCATTGCCATTCGGGTCTGGTAAATCGACAACTTCATCCCACGGCAGCAGTCCTTCACCTTCATCGAATACGCTGAGGAAGAGGTTAACTTCTTCTACATTTTCACTCGGCAATTCGTCAAATTCCCATTCAAAAGTAGGAGTCAAGTCATTTGAACTATCCCCTGGCCCTGTTAAATCCAACCAATCCAGCGGTGTCGCCGCCAAACCGCGAGAGTTAGTCGCAGAAACGGGAGCTCGCTTGCTACCAGGCGGCACGCCGTAAGTATACTGGCTGTTCGCATCAATCAGAATCTGGAAGTCAGCAGCAACACTAACCGCTGGGTTAATATTATCAATGGGCACTGTGGAAAGGTCAGCAACCGTAGCATTTCGTGCTGTAGTGCTGTCAAACAAAGGCAGCCCGACACCTCGACCTTTAGCATCAATTTGAAATTGAGCGGGGTTGGTCACTGTTTTGACGAATTCTTCAGTGTCAAAAACATACACCTTGCCATTAGCACCGCTCAAATTGGGATAGGAAGCATAGAGGTACTTGCTATTACCTGAAAGCGCTAAATCAGTAGCAAATCCGTCGGGAATTGGTCGAGTTGCTGCTACTAATTGCGGATTTGTCAGCGGGTCTTTGATAATGCCGATATTGCTACCGGCCCGCGGGTCTCCATCCACGCTGGGCAATTCCTGACCGAAAAATTTCGTGTCCGCATTGCGACCCACAACAAACGCATAGCTAGCATCCGGTAAAACCGTTACCGAAACTCCCTCATTCACATCGAAGTAATCAAAAGTTGAACCCAGCCCTAAACTTGCATAGCGAGTGGTAGCAGCAAAACTTACCGGGTCATTATTAGTAATATCCAGTACGCCAAATCCTTTGCTATCTTTGCCGCTGTTTGTGAACGTCATTTTCAGCGGATCGACCGTAGCAGCTAATCCTTCTAACCCTTCATCAGCCGTTACAGTTCCGATTAATTGATTCCACTTTCGGGGGTTCTGACTTGGATCGCGGGGTCGGTCTTTGGGGTCAATATTCACAACGTAAATCTGGCTGTTTAACCCATTGGGCGCGGTAACGAATAGCTTCTTGCCGTCGCTGCTAATTGCCATCTGTCGCAAACCGCTAGGTGCTGCACCAACTGTGATAGTTTGGGTAACTTGGTGATACTTGGAGGAGAACGGGTTGATATCGAGAACGTAGATGGAATTGCCGCCAGCTTTGCCGTCAGCAATGTAAGCGTATTGGTCGCGAGAATCAAGTACAATTGAACGAGGCGTTGCACCGCTAGGCAAATCGATCGGATTGATGCCAGCTATATCGGCTTTGGTGTCTATTTGCTGTCGGGTTATCGGATCGACTAAAGCGACTCGACCTGAAGCTTCTAGAGGCACGTACACGCGAGAACCGTCGCTAGTTACAGTCAAATCTCTGGCTCTATCTAGTCGATCGTCCGTACCTACAGCAATGTTACCAATTAGCAAGTCGCTGCTGTTCGTTGTCGCCACAACAGATTCGGGGTCGGAACCGTTGAGTACGGCGATTCTATCCGCTGTCCACTGGGCCCCAAAAACATATTCTGTATCGTTTTCAATCCGGTAGGAATTGCTGTTGTAGAGAATTTCTGTTGCTGGTTCTGCCGGATTTGAACTGACTTTTTCGTTCTGTTTGCGACTGAGGACAATTCGGGAATCGCCCAAGGGTACGGTGTCGGGAACTCTGACAGCTACTTCAAATTTATTGTCTGCTAATTCGCGACTGAGGTTGGTTAGTATTGTGCCTTCGTAAGCTTGGTCACCAACATAAAATTTTACCACTAAATCGCTAAATTGGCTACCTTTGGGGTCGCCAAAGTTGTCTGCTAAAACGTTGCTTCCCGTCAGAAACAAAACTGGTAGATTGTTCTCAAAAGGTTGATTGTTTGCGTCTTTGAATTTGACTTCTGCACTTTCAATCAGTGGAGGATTTTTGGGATTTGCCGCATTTGGAGCGAGTTGAGATGCGCGTCTTTCCGCAAAAATACCCTCTTTACCGAAGTAGTCGATTTGTCTTTCGTTTACAGGTTCGCCAGTGAGAGTATCGAGTTCAAGAGATTTTTTTACGGGGGGGTAAAACTGAAATCCTTTAATGTGGGGCTAAAATTGATGGATTTGGAGGAGATTGTGGTGTCTTCGGGGTTATTGTTAAAACTGTCTGGAAGTCCGGGGAGTGCTGGCTCTGGGGTAGGGCTGCTAAGGGCTTGAGGATTGAGTAAGTTTGCGGTATTTAGGTCGAATTCAGGTATTAAGGTCGTTTCACCAATAGGGAACGGCTCTTGACTGTTGAAGGGCGATTTATTGGAAAATTTCATTAAGATGCGAACAAGCGATACAGTAACTTGTTGTGATTCTTAGTATCTCACCATAGGAAAATTGTTTTTGTCAAGCTGTTGAGGCAGAAATGTGGGTTTTTGTTATAAAACTTTACATTGTGTTCTAGATTCCCAGTACGATCGCACAATTCCGCCAAAACAATCTCGATAATCCGGTGAGAGAGCAATTGCAGCAGAATAATTAAGAACGAGAAACTAAAGAACGGACGTAAAAAGACACCGATCCAATTAAGTAAAAAATATTCACCAAAATCAACAATATCTTACCAATATAAGAGTTAACAAAACCAAAAACCCGGAAAGTTGACAGCAGCACTAACAACATTTCCACCACAGAAACAATTGACCCGTAGTGCTTCCTATCCCAATAAGAAAACGGACTGATAAAACGGTAATTGCTGAACGGAAAAAAGTGTCGGTGAGCGTCGTCATTGTGGACAGGCAAATCTCCCAGAGAGTGCAGGATCATGCTGATAAACAGAATTTGCACACTTTGCCAGCCAAAGTAATAAGCAATTAGCCAGCCAATAACCGCCAGAGGTATAGAATGAAACAGAGCCACAATATCTTGCACAAAAGGCTCATAATATGCTTTTGACCAAATTGTAGCTGCGGGCAAGCGAGCAATGTATTTCGCCCAAAAGTAAAATAAAAATATTGGAATATCCGGCAAAATTCCGCCAATGACAATAATGAGATTAGCTTGCGGCAGTTGCGGTTTGCCGAGAATTGCCAGATTGATAATAGCGTGGCTGGGAGTCTTCATCAGTAGGGTGCGTCAACTAGGATTATCTTATTCATAATGAATCAGATATTAGACATCTCCCATAATTGTTGTGGAACAGGCATCCTGCCTGTTCTTGAATATCTTTTGGGGAGATGTCTATTAGGTGACGCACCCTACGTGTGAGATAATTGACTCCAGTTACAAGAAAGGTTGCACTCGATCGATCAACTGCGCCGCTTGCACCACTCCCTCAATGCGATCGACCTCAGCGCCATTTTTGAACAGCACCAAAGTCGGCAAAGCATAAATGTGATACTGCGACGCCAACTGGTCGTACTTATCCGTGTCAATTTTGACAACCATCAGCTTGTCTTTCATCTGACCACTCACTTGCTCCAAAATCCCTGCCATCATCTGACAAGGCCCGCACCAAGTAGCATAAAAATCTACCAACACCGGCAAGTCAGAGCCGGATACTAACTCCTCAAAACTGCTGAACTGTTTTTGAACTGCCATAAGACAAAATAATTTTTTGGGTTCTGGCTCGATTTTAGTGCAAAATTCTCTGGTAGATTGCGAGGATACAATTATGGAACTATTACCAGAGACTTTTCAGAGATTGCGGGGTCAAGTTGCTGTCGTGACCGGTGCGTCGCGGGGAATCGGCCGCGCCGTTGCTTTAGCCCTAGCGGCAGAGGGCGCTAAAGTCGCCGTAAACTATGCGAGTTCGAGTGCTGCTGCTGATGAGGTGGTAGCAGAAATAGTCGCTGCTGGAGGAGAAGCTGTCGCACTTGCAGCAGATGTCTCGAAAACTGACCAAGTAGATTTACTCACCAGTAATGTCATGGAAAAATGGGGACGGATTGACATTTTGGTGAACAATGCCGGCATTACTCGCGATACTTTGCTGCTGCGGATGAAGTTGGAAGATTGGCAAGCGGTAATTGATTTGAATCTAACCGGCGTGTTTTTGTGTGCGAAAGCTGCCAGTAAAATCATGCTGAAACAGCGAAGTGGCCGAATTATTAATATTGCTTCGGTTGCTGGACAAATGGGCAATCCCGGACAAGCTAATTACAGTGCGGCGAAAGCTGGGGTAATTGGATTTACTAAAACTGTGGCGAAAGAGTTGGCGAGTCGCGGGATTACGGTGAATGCGGTTGCACCGGGTTTTATCACTACAGATATGACTAAGGATGTCAAGTCTGATGAGATTTTGAAATATATTCCGCTGGGGAGATACGGGGAAGTTGAGGAAGTTGCGGGGATGGTGAAGTTTTTGGCGGCAGATGCGGCGGCGGCTTATATAACGGGGCAGGTTTTTAATGTGGATGGGGGGATGGTAATGGCTTAGGATTTCGGGATTTTTTTAACCGCAGATATCGCACAGGCAAGATGCCTAGATATCGCACAGGCAAGATGCCTAGATATCGCACAGGTAAGATGCCTAGATATCGCACAGGCAAGATGCCTAGATATCGCACAGGCAAGATGCCTAGATATCGCACAGGCAAGATGCCTGTGCCACGCGGATATCTGCGGTTAAATTTATGTCTCTTAAGCTGTTCTCCATTTAAATTGTGTGTC
>NZ_JAUBOZ010000012.1:82651-115652 GCF_036700475.1 Microcoleus sp. T2B6
AAAAATCACTCAAATTATTGTGGGATGGGCACGCGAGCCCGTCCCGAATATGCAATTTAAACGCGCAACAGCTTAGCCTGTGCCACGCGGATATCTGCGGTTAAATTTATGTCTCTTAAGCTGTTCTCCATTTAAATTGTGTGTCAAAAATCACTCAAATTATTGTGGGATGGGCACGCGAGCCCGTCCCGAATATGCAATTTAAACGCGCAACAGCTTAGCGTATTTGAACTGAAATTAATTAGGCTGAATTTACCTATTTTCAGTTTATTTACAGCATATTCCATGTAGATGTGGTACACACAATCTTCTAGCCCGTGTAAGGTGCGTCGCCACCCGTCAATCTGTAAGTTTTATCGACCAATATTTCGCAGCGACGCACCCTACAGATTAACACCACACACTATATTTATAGTGTACTTCATGAACCACCGAAGAGGCTGTAATAAAAAATAATTACTTTAAAGCTGCACGCAACTGATGGAGGACTTTTTTGTATTTGGCAAGGCGTTGAAAATCTGCCTCTGTGGGATTGGCGATGCGACGAATATCAAGATTATGAGTAACATCAGCGATTTTGACTGCCAATGCGATCGGGTTGGCAATAACACGTTCTAAATAAGCTGGATAAGCTTCTCCTTCTATTTTGGTAATCGCCTCGATCGCCGAGACGATAACTTCAGGAAAACCTTCGCTTCTAAGTTGCTCAAGTGTAAGTTCAGAATCTTCGACCGCATCGTGTAAAACCGCAACGATTTTCTGCTCTATAGAAGTTACATTTTCCATCACAAATAGCGGATGATCGAGATAGGGATTGCCTGCCTTATCAACCTGCCCATCATGAGCTTTGGCTGCGATCGCGATCGCTCGTTGTAGTAATGATTCGTACTCTGAGTTCGTATTTGACAACATAGTAAAGAAGTTCTCTATTAAAGTTTCAGTCCCCTCGCGGGGAAAACGTAGTGTGGGAGTTTTTATTTTAAATATTCCTGCAACAATTTCCAAGCCATGTGAGTACCTTCCCCGGCGTTGACTTTTTCAAAATCTACATCTTTTCTCAAAACTACCAAACCCACACCTTCTTGGATTTCTATTTTATCACAATCGCTAACTCTCGCCAAAAAAAGGTGGTTTTTTTGTAAAACTTTTCTATCATTTTGAGTCTTTTGGTGAGTAAAAGTTGTGATAAAGTCCATTTGGTAAAAATTGGTTGTGAGGCAAGTTTCTTCCTCCATTTCTCGCACTGCTGCCTCCTGTGGACTTTCTCCTATGTCCACGCCACCACCAAAAGTAGAAAGCATTCCTTGACTGGCAATACCTGGGATATTATCTCGCAGTTGAGCCCCAATCTGACCGTTGGGGAGCATGAGAAAAATGCGAACTATTGACTGAGGAATATTCATGTTATCGATGGAATAACAAAACTCAAAAAAGTTGAGCTATAGTTTTCTAATTTGAATCCAAATTTTCCTAATCCAATTGTACACCGCAGCATACAAAGCCAGTAACTTATTGACAAAACTTTGCCAAATAGAACCTTCCCTTACCTCAGAAACTTCTTCGGTTTCCACGGGCAGCGGCGGCATCCCGACTACTTCATACAGCGGATATTCGCCACTTTTCCCCGGAATTGGCACGGATACGCACCGATCGACGATCGCCAATTCCTTAACTTCCTGATAAGTCTCCTCGGAAATCAGTAAACTTGTTCCTACTTGCTTGTTAGCAGCCTCGATCCGGCTGGCCAAATTCACCGCATCTCCTATCGCCGTAACTGTCTGACTCTTCGACGCCCCCAAATTCCCCACAACCACCCAGCCGCAGTGAATGCCAATCCCAATCCGCAATCGGTGACGGTATAAAGTCTCAAAATAGGGATTGAGTTTCTCTAGTTCCTCCAGCATCTCCACCCCAGCCCTCACTGCTTGTTCCGCCGCCTTGTCGGGATTTTCCAACCCAAACAGTGCCATAAAACCATCTCCCATGTAATTATTAATCATCCCGCCATTGCGGTTGATCGCATAACCCATTTTTTGGAAATAGCGATTTAAAACATAAATTACATCGTAGGGCAACAGCGATTCTGCAAACGCAGTAAACCCGCGAATATCGGCAAACAAAATTGCAATTTTCTTCTCTTGCCCGACAGGAGTAGAAATCAACTTTCCCGCCATTTCGTCGTTAAATGATTCCAAGTCTTCAGAATCGATCGCCAATCGGCGCAAAATCACCTTGCCGCCCGCAACCTGTGTCTGACAAGCCAGTCTAATTTCCGGTTCTAAACGCAATTTTTGGGCAAGTTCCTCTTCCGGCGAAGTGCGCGGAGAGCAAAATTCCAAACCTTCGACAATCAATACCCGGCAAGTCGAACACCGGGCGCTACCGCCGCAGATGTGGGTGTGGGGAATGCCGGCACGCAGGGAAGCTTCGAGAATTATATCGTCGTCGTCTATCTCGATCGTGCGATCGTCCGGCAGATAGTGAATCTGTGGCATATGTGGCGCGTCTAGCTAATTAGCGAGGAATCTCGCGGACATCTGTTATTGCAGCTAACCTGTATGCAAACCCGGTTTCTGGGCATTTTTTCTGTATCCCTGATTCCTTAACTATAAGTCGCGATCGGCATTTGCTTCTCGTTTCGTCAGCTCAAGCGCCCAACTGACCACGAATTTCTTCATGTGGTACCCGCCACGTGATTTATCCGTGGAATCAATCCCAAATCGAAAATAGAAAATCACTTATTGCCCCCGCATTTATCCGTGGGGTCGCCTCTAAAATCTAAAATCTAAAATCTAAAATCGATTGACACCAGTTTAAAAAAAGAATGCAACTCTAGGCAAGAGTCCAACTCTTAGCTCATCATTCATTTTCAATTCTAATATCTAAAATGGTATAACTGAACACTAAAATTTTAATCTCAGCGTAAAAATACCCCAATTCAAGCTCTGGAGTTAATCTAAAATCTAAAATCTAAAATCTAAAATAGACTGACATAATTCTTAATAAAATTTATATCGCCCAAACCCTATAAATCCGTTATCAAATCCCCTTCAACCGCCATATATTTTTAGGATTTTTCGGAGTTTTGCTGTGCAAACCTTACTTGGCAATAGTTTCAGCTTTTTTGCTCTCTAACAACTAGCCAATTTTCGTGAGATAGAATAGCAGCATCTTTAAAACGAGTATAACCATGACTTCATCAACAGCCCTACAAAACATCGAAAAACACATTCCCATCGTAGGAGATGTGCATACCAAAAGTCCGATCGCCTACGGAGCAACCCGCCTCGCAGTCAGTGCAGTTAACGCGGTGCAAATGGCAGTAGCAGAGTCTTATATCAACGGCTTAGAAGTCGCAGATTCAGTATTGCGATCGCTTTTTGATACCTGTATGCCGGTTTTTTTTAAGCATTTCCCGTCCCTGCTTGCACCCTACGAATGGGTACTAACAGAAACAGACCATACAGCCGAAGGGCCGCGGGATTTAATGAAGATTCAGTACGACTTGCCTCAAGCCATGCTGAATCCGATGTTAGGCGACGGGAAACTCATTTATCCTAAATACAGCATGGGATTGTGGGAAAAAGGAGCCGCCAACCTTGAACAATCGCAAATGCAGATGATTGATGATGTGATTGAAAAGCTAGAAATTCAGGATGGCGACAATATTTTAGACTTTGGCTGCGGTTGGGGTTGTGTTCCCAATTACCTTCTTTCCAAATTCCCCAATGTCCAGTTTACTGACATTAACCTCAGCCACCACCAATGCGAGTATATGCGTCAGAAGATGCAATACCCCGAAAGCTACCTTAGTTCAGGTCGATTTACCCTATATGAAGGCGATTTGAACGACGCCAACTTCGAGACAAAATTTGACAAAATTCTCTCCATCGGAGTTTTTGAGCATGTAGGCAATTTAACGAAAGCTTTCCAAAAGCTGGCATCTTCCCTGAAGGATAACGGCAAAGTTTTCATTCACATCATCACAGTTCGCACTCCCAACAATATCTCCAGCGTTTTCACCCACAAATACATTTTCCCCCACGGCCGTTACTGGAAATACGATACAGTTGCCAGCCACAAGAAAGACCTCAAAACCATAAAAAACTGGTATCTCAACGGATACAATTACTCCACAACCTTTGCTAACTGGCTGAAAAACTTTGACGATTATCAGGCCATAGTCAAAGATTTCGACTACGGCATCGACTATGCCAAATTTCGCCGCATCTGGCGGTTTTACTTAATTTGGTTTGTGGCTAATTTCGCGAGTTGTGACGGCGAATATAACGGCAACGGTCAATATTTAATGGTTCGTGCCTAACCGCTAATCAGCAGACCCAGCTCAAAAAACCGAACACCCCAAACCCCGACATCTCAAAGAAGTCGGGGTTCTTGAGCGCGAGCTACTTATCCTGAGAATGAAACTTTTCTACGTTGATTTAGGGCGATCGAGAAGTTTTGCCTTCTTTTGAGGAATTTTTCTGAGTTTAAAAAAGTCCGGAATACGATTATTGCTCGCTGAATAAGAGCTATATCAAGCGTGAGCCTGCACAATACTTTTTAAATTCCATCCTCGATCGGTAGTGATGATCTCCGAGCTTTTACTACAAAAAGAGAGTTGATTTATACAATGGTAGACAATATGAAACCTTCTCTTCCTCAAGACGACCAGAACCAAGAACAGCGCAAAGATTCCTTGAAGCGTCAGCAACAAGCTTATCAGTTTGACAATGACGCTTTATCGCCTTTGGCATTATTGAAAGATGTGCCGCCAGTCGAGAACTTTTCGAGCAAGTATATTGGAGAGCGGATACTAGCAACATCGGAACTTCCCGGAAATATGCTGGCAGCCGATTCGAGAAGTTTTCTCGATCCTCTCGACGACCTCCAAGACTATGAAGATTTCTTTACTCTGCTGCCGCTACCTGCTGTTGCCAAAATCTACCAAACCGATCGCTCTTTTGCAGAACAGCGCCTGTCTGGAGCAAATCCGATGGTGCTTCGTTTGTTAGATGCCGGCGATCCTCGGGCGCAAACACTGGCACAAATTTCCAGCTTTCACCCATTATTCGATCTGGGCCAAGAGTTGCAACAAAAAAACATTTACATTGCCGATTATACGGGTAGCGACCAACACTATCGCGCGCCTTCAAAAATTGGAGGCGGCAGCTATGAAAAAGGCAGAAAATTCTTGCCAAAACCGCGAGCTTTTTTCGCTTGGCGGTGGACGGGAATCCGCGATCGCGGTGAACTGGTGCCGATCGCCATTCAACTAGATCCGACCCCAAATAGCCATCTTTACACCCCGTTCGATCCTCCTGTGGATTGGCTGTTTGCGAAACTCTGCGTGCAAGTAGCAGATGCCAATCACCACGAAATGAGTTCGCATTTAGGTCGAACTCATCTGGTGATGGAACCAATCGCGATCGTCACCGCCCGACAGTTGGCTAAAAATCACCCCCTTAGCCTGCTGCTGAAACCGCACTTTCGGTTTATGCTGGTCAACAACGAGCTGGCGCGTTCTTATTTGATCGCTCCGGGCGGGCCAGTCGATGACTTGCTAAGCGGTAGCTTGCCAGAGACAATGGAAATAGCTAGAGAGGCTTGCAGTAACTGGAGTCTGGATCAATTTGCCTTCCCAACCGAACTGAAAAATCGGGGCATGGACGATCCAAATCAACTGCCTCACTATCCTTACCGAGATGATGGATTACTGCTGTGGAATGCGATCGAAACCTTTGTCTCCGGCTATCTCAAACACTTTTACCCGACAAATGATGCACTCGTCCAAGACGTGGAACTGCAAACTTGGGCCCAAGAATTAGCCTCGAATGAGGGCGGTAAAGTCAAAGGAATGCCCAGCAAAATCGACACAGTTGAACAATTAATTAAAATTGTCACAACCATAATTTTTACCTGCGGCCCGCAGCATTCAGCAGTCAATTTTCCACAGTATGAATACATGAGTTTTGCCGCCAATATGCCCTTGGCAGCATACCGGGACATTCCCAAAATTAATGCTTCTGGGACTCTCGAAGTGATTACGGAAAAGGACATTTTACGGTTGCTTCCTCCGTACAAGCGAGCGGCTGAACAACTGAAAATTATGTTTATTTTGTCAGCTTATCGATATGACCGTTTAGGTTTTTACGATAAATCTTTCCGAGAACTCTACCGCATGAGTTTCGACGAAGTTTTTGCGGGAACCCCGATCGAACTTTTGGCCAGACAGTTCCAGCAAAATTTGAATATGGCAGAACAAAAAATTGATGCTAACAATCAAAAACGAGTAATTCCTTACATTGCTCTTAAGCCTTCGTTGGTACTCAATAGCATCAGTATGTAGGAGTGTATTTTTGGGGTTGGCGAGACACCCAACCCCTACTCCCCAAAAGAAAATTCATTGTTTGTGGAACAGGCCGGAAAGCCTGTTCTTAAGCATGGTTCAAGATGTGGCTGCCATGCGAATTCTCAGCTTTTGTAGTCTTCAGCGATCGAGTAATTTACAGACATTGTTCCAGAGGAATCAGTGAAGGTAACTTCATCTTGATAATGCCGGGGTGTTTCCACCAGCAACCGCCAAGCGTCGCCAGCATTGATTAAATTCATGCGAGCGGGATAGTGAATTTGCAATAACTCTTGCACCATCGGATAATAGTTTGAGTTGATGCTGGGGAAAATATGATGCTCTGTGTGGTAAGAGAAATTCAAGTGCAGCAGGTCAAATATTTTAGGAACCCGCACAGAAGCACTGTTGATCAGCGGGTCATTAATGGCGGTCATCCGGCAACCCATATGATTGGTATAGATGTAAAACATTGCCCCTGCATGACCAATTGCGATCGGCAAAAAGTACGCAAGAGCGATTTTGAGCGGATGAAAATTTAGGTAGAATAAAATGCTCGCATGAATGCCTAAAATTCCCAGACATTCAAATGCGATTGTCAATCTATCTTTAGGACTAACTGTAAAGGCAGCCGGTACGTAATCAACAGATTTATCGTTAAATAAGAGCACCGAGGTGAGATTGCGGAAATTATGCACTAACCACGAACCGGCCATCCCTACAATTAACCACACCGGATTGACTTCCACCGAGGGTACAAACAGATTTTGAATCCATTTTCCCCAAGTATCTGGTTGCTGGTACAGATAGTTGCGATCGGGATCTGCCACAGAATTCGTGTTATTGTGATGTACGAGGTTGTGCAGGGATTTCCACTGTGTAGGTGGCATAAACAGCATACTTAGTCCCAAAAAGGCGATCGGATAAGTCAGGCGAGACTTTTTCTGAACGCTGCCGTGCATCAAATCGTGGGAGCTAAATAGCAAAACTATGATACTATTACCCATCATGACGGCTAAAGGTAAGTAAAGCCATAAAAGGTAGACAGGCCAGCGATCGAGATTATCAGCAATTCCCCATCCTAACAATAATATCCCGATATTTATCAGAAGTATCCCTAACTTGCTGGAATTCGCTTCAAAGGCCTCTGATGGCAGCAGCGGACGCAATTTTTTAACATATACCGAGTGGTGAATTAGCGTTTCTTTGCCTAAAGTCGGCGTTGCCGTCTTGTCTAGAGTATTGACTGATTTTTCGGATTTCATGTGATCGCTAAGAGGATTTTGAGGTGACTTAATAAGTTTCTAAATTTAATTAGATTCCGTACCCGATTTTAGATTGAACCCACACATAAATCCGGCGGCTTATTGTTGTCAGGAGGCGGAGATTTTATCTGTCTCCACTGCAGCTATCCGGGAGCTTGCGATCAAATTGCTTTAGATCGAGGCGGCCTGATTGTTCTACCAAGATATTATTGTATCCTATAAAAAGATTTTTGGAACAACTATTAAAGGCTTACGCATCGATAATAGTCTCCCACTTTTCACTTTGGTTTAATCCCAATAACCAATTCTAAATAACCTATAAAATTAAAAAAGTCCGTTTCCCTGAACAATTTCTTTAATTGTCGTCAGCGTATCTAACCCGATCAATCCCCGGCGATAACCTTTTTGGTTGGACATTCCCAAAAATATCGCATCTCCCCGATTTTGATAGCGCCAAAACCGAGGTGAGGCATTAATAAAAGTTGAGGCGCTGTTAACATCCAGAGCAAATTGGCGACTTTCTAAGTAAGATTCAGTGGCAATGCAGTCAGCGTGACCACTGCTGTAGCGGTTGATCCAGCCGATCGCAATCTCTAAACTATCGACAACTTTAAACGCTATGGTTTTGTTTAAATACGGTTGAGTCCACTCGTATTGTTCCGCCAGCTTCAACTCTGGGAAATCTGCAACAAGATCCGCATCGCCGCTAATTTGAAAGCCTTTTTCTTTTAAACTGTTCCACAGCCTGACTAAGGAAGAAGGCTTTTGGTTGCGATCGATCAGCACTTTCTCGATCGCATTAACAGGATCGGGCACGCTTTGATGGCTATCCAAAATCATCCACCTTGCCATCTCCAAACTACCAGTCGGCGACCAATAAAGGTAACAATTTCCCATTGCCGACCTCAAAACTGGTGCTGTACACAGCCTAACCACCTGCTGCACCAAACTTGGTCTACCGTAGGGAATAATTAAATTGAGATATTGGTCTTGAGTGACCAATTCTCGGATCGAAGCGCCCCGATCCGGCGGCAGTATCTGCAAACATCCCGATGGCAAACCTACCTCATCGATCGCCGAAACCAAAGCTTCCCCAATTACAGCATTAGTTTGCCAGCTTTCGCTGCCGCCTTTAAGAATCAAACTGTTAGCGCTTTTGAGAGACAAACCCGCGGCGATCGCCCCCAACTCTGGAAAAGCCTCGTAAATTAGAGCGATCGCCCCCAGTGGTAGCGACTGACAGTAAACCTGACACCGATCGACCTGATAAGAAGCATTGATCACCCTACCGATCGGATCTGGCATTTCCCCCAACCGTTGCAGAATTTGCACAGTTGTCTTGATCCGTTCCGGCGTCAGCTTCAGCCACTCCACAATCAACTCGGGAATCGCCATGTCCCGACTCGCTTCTAGATCCAGAGTATTTGCTTCTAAAATATCATTTTGCCGCCGTTTCAGCGAGCCCGCCATCGCCTGCAAAGCTGCGGCGCGATCGGCACTCTTTGTCGTCGCCAACTCCAAAGAAGCTTGATAAGCGCGACGCGCGACATTTGCGGCATCTGATGAATGGGTAAAATCCTCTATTATCATCTAGCTAACGCCTGTAAGCGAGCCATACCATCAGCGCCGGCAGCATTGCTAGCAGCACCGCGACCATTGCCCACAGAATAATATTTGGGCCCGGCGAGTGTAGCGCCAAGGGCAACCAAATCACTAGCGGCACCAATATCATACCCAAAGCCAGTGGCAAGTAATGGGCCTTCAAACCCGGATGCGCTCTGTTCCACTGGTGGCCCGTCCACCGCCAAGCCTGCTTGTAAGGATAGTTCGTTGATAGTTGCTCGATCACGTCTCCACTTTCGTCCAATACAAATATTTGTTGACAGCGGTTGCAGCCAAAGGCTTCTGTCAACGTTATGGGAACTAGACGACCCCGCCGTCGGCAAGGACAGGGGTACTCATCGTTTAAGTCAATCTTTGGAGCTTTTTGAGATGGCACTAGCGATCGGATAAAAAAAGCGTTTTTACAAAAATAATCATTAACATATCCACTTAATCAAACTTGTCAATTCCGCCCTAGCGAGGCTTTCAACTGCCTGTTCCGAGATCTCGCCCGATCGGCAATTTTGACTTGCAAGTTCTGCATTCAATCTTACCACTAACTTAGGTATTTTCAACCATCATTAGGAGTATACCGAAAACTTTCTTGATCTACTTTCCGGTTTTCTTGATTTTGTTTATCTTCTAAAGCGGGTGACGCGATTCGAACGCGCGACATTCACCTTGGCAAGGTGACGCTCTACCACTGAGCTACACCCGCATTTCCTGCGGTATTAACAATATTGTCTCAATTCTCTAAATTTGTCAAGTCTTTTTAGTAAGTTTTTTTCACAAACCCAGTAAACCCCCCCCAAACCCACTCCCCACCTGCAATTTCAGCAGCCATATCATTAACCAAATCAGTAATTGCCGTGAAAATTGACCGCCATCGGCCCACGGCAAAGCTACAATCAAGCTGGAATTGTGGGAGAACACTGTCATGTCAGATTTAAATCGCGGAATCATGAAGTTCAAGGGAGCTGACAGTCCTATAGCGATCGCCATTTCGGCGATTGTCATTGCCGGCGGAATCGGCTTCTTGATCTGGTGGGCGCTGCAATCAGCCTACACCTTCAGCTAACAGACTACTCAAAGGTAAAACTTATACAGCATATTCCATGTATATGTGGTACACATAATCTGATGGCCCGTGTAAGGTGCGTCGCCACCCGTCAATCTGTAAGTTATATCCAATATCTCGTAGCGACGCACCCGGAGGATTAACAGCACACAATTAAGGTTTCTACTGTACTTCATAAACCACCGAATATGCTGTAAGGCATTGCTCAGAAGGCAGAATTTAAGAAAAATTCTGTCTTTTGCATTTTTTTGCCCTTAGTCTTGAATTGATTGCCCAGGAATGCGGATCGATTGCTGATGATCGAATGATTGCCATAAATCACCCGATCGGGCGAGTCGCTAGCATGATCCAAGATGACCAAGAATTTCAAAGGTGGTACCCGCCACGTGATTTATCCGTGGAATCAATCCAAAATCTAAAATCTAAAATCCTCAAGCCCCCGCCTTTATCTCGCGCAAGTCAATCTAAAATCTAAAATCTAAAATCTAAAATCGATTGACTCCCCGATCGACTACTTTTGTAGTACACTTGTAAACACGGCGCGCCGAGAGCGCAGTTTTAAATGCAAGTGTTTGCAAGGGTTGTATCTCAACACAAATTTATGGCAAGCTTTCAGGACATTTTCCAATACTACAGTCGCTACTGGAAAATCTCAGTTTACAGCATAGGCGCATCCAGCGTTTTGGCACTAGCCGATTTGCTTGTTCCTTATGCGATCGGTCAAATATTAAACGTATTGTCGGGTAAAGCTACAGATACAGTAACGCAAAAACTCATAATAGCGATCGCCTCTGTTACCCAGCAGTCACCCAACAAAATATTATCGCTATCCGTCTTGCTGGGCATAATTTTTCTGGTAACAGTCGCCAAAGCACCGGTACAGCCTTGGGTGGGAAGTTGGTTCCACTGGGTGATACCATTGAGGGCAAGGCGCGATCGAATGAGAAGTGCGATCGGCAAAATCCTCACCTTACCCCTAGAATTCTACGACGAAAACAACGCCGGACGGATTGCCAGCCGCATCGCCAAAGGCATCGCCAACCATACTTGGACTTACCCAGAAATTGCCGGCGACTTCATCCCCGAAGTCGTCCGCTTAATCGGCATTTTTGCCGTTATCTGCTTAATTGAGTGGCGGATTGGCTTATTAATTGTGGTTTCATTCCTATTTATCCTCAGTTTCACCCTCAAAGGCCTGCAACAGGTGACTGCGCGGGAAGAAATTCTCGATGAATACATCGAAGATACCGAAAGCCGCAACTCGGAAATTATCACCAACATCAAAACAGTCAAAGCTTTTGCGACAGAAAGCGATGAACTCAAAAGGCAAACCACCAGACTCGATCGCGAATTAAAAGTCGTGATCCACCGCATTCACAAAGGATACGTCACCCTGGGGACATACCAGCAGACGATCGTCCAGTTGTGTTTGTTTTCAGTTCTCGGTTTTAGCCTAGCAGAAACGGTTGCAGGCAAAATTTCCCTCGGATATTTTGTTACCCTTTACACGTTGGCAAGCATGGCATATTCCCAACTGCGTCCGATTAGCATTATCGCCGAATTATTGGCGCGGCGTTATTCTTCAATGATCCGGTTCCACGAGTTTATGCAAACGCCAGACGGTGTTGATGTGGTTAATTTAGCAGAAAATGCTCGATCGGCACAGCCACCTTATAAATTTACCGGCAAAGTTGAGATCAGCGGTTTGACATTCGGGTACGACAGTCAAAAACCCGTTTTGCAAGATGTGAATTTATTGATTTATCCCCGTCACACTGTAGCATTAGTCGGGCGATCGGGTTCCGGGAAATCGACTTTAGTTAAACTTCTGTTTCGCTACTTTGAACCAAACTCCGGCCGCATTCTGATCGACGGCGAAGACATTTGCAGCTTAGACGTGACTCGCTACCGCCAGCGTTTAGCCATTGTCCACCAAGAAGTAGACGTTTTTAACGGTACTTTGCTGGAAAATTTGACATACGGAAACAGAAATGCAACTTTCGAGCAAGTTGAGGATGCTTGTCGCATTGCCAAAGTAGACGATTTTGTGCGGCTGTTGCCCCAAGGTTATTATACCGTGGTCGGGGAGCGAGGAATGCGCTTGTCCGGCGGTCAGCGGCAGCGATTGGGGATTGCCAGGGCGCTGTTGGTGGAGCCGGATGTGTTAATTTTTGATGAGGCTACTTCTAGTTTGGACTATGAGTCGGAGCGATCGATCCAGATAGCCATGCGAAATATTCTCGGTACGCGCACCACCATAATTATTGCCCACAGACTGAGTACAATTCGCGAAGCCGATGCGATCGTCGTACTCGACGGCGGTAGAATCGTCGAAGTTGGCAGTCACGACGAACTCTTGAGTCAACAAGGCATTTACCGCCGGCTGCACTCCCTGCAAGAAACCGGGGAATTAGTGAGTTAGGGATTTCCGATACTTTTTTGCTAACATTTGCTAACAAATACATAAGTTGAGATCAGATCTCAACCAAGGCGTATCAACCGATGCCCGTAGAAATTTCTACAAGCACTTATATTCTTGCCTTCAGCTTGGTTATCGCTTACAGCCCCACGCCAATCTGATTATTTGCTTTGATAATGTAGAGGCAACTTATTTATATAGCGGTTGCGTACTACCAAGGTTTTTCACCTACATCTGAGTGGCTAAATTCATTCTATATGACATGAAGACCAGAAGGCAAATGTAACTGATTGTTAGCAAATGTGAGAAAAAGTCTTAATGTTAATCAACCTCTTAGTCTAGACTTAGGGTGCTCCGGGCGGCAGTGCTGTTTCATTCTCAGGAAAATCAGGCTTTTGTAGGGGTAGTGCTACCCCTACTCCCCGTGCCTACCCCCCCACAGACGAGTTCACAGGCGTTTGGGACATGGGGGCAGCCACTCTTTGCTGCCCCTACAAGAGAATGAAACAGCCCTGCTGCGGGCGGGCACCCAGCCTAGACTTAGGAATGCACACCTTAAACCAATACGCTTGGGTTAAAACTGTTTATTCCGGGCGAGATCCCCCTCGCATACCCCCTACTCCCCCTGGTTGTTGGGGGACGCAAGAGTAAGTTCTTGTCCCCCCCTTAAGAAGGGGGGCTAGGGGGGATCGGGCTCGGGCCCAAGCGTATTGCACCTTAAACAGTGTTCAATTTTCCCGTCTGCCGCTAACTCACTTATGTGTTCTCAACTTAATGATTAGAGTTTTAAATGTAATGTTGCAAATAAAGATTCTGGTGCTAGGATATATAACTGTGATGGAAATGGGTCGATGCCCGAGCGGTTAATGGGGGCGGACTGTAAATCCGCTGGCTACGCCTACGCTAGTTCAAATCTAGCTCGGCCCACCTCAATTTAATAAAAAGTTAAAATTTAAGAATTAAAAATTAATTTTTTAATTGGAGGTTCTTAATTTTTTATGCCCGTGTAACTCAGTGGTAGAGTACCTCCTTGGTAAGGAGGAAGTCACGAGTTCAAATCTCGTCACGGGCTTGCTATTCTCTCCTAGATCCATCAAGGGTTTAACGCTCATTGCACAGCAAGAAGGTTAGTTTTCCGCTCAACTTTCGTGCTGATGGTTTTCTAATATGTCCCAAACAACTTCCATATTTGCCAAGTCCGCCCTCGACTTTTTGCGTCTGGCTTTTAACTGATTTAGCAAGTCGGCTGGCTATGGAAATTCTGCGACTCCCCACAAGAAAACTTATTCTTTGTGGAACAGGCATCTTGCCTGTTCTTGAGAATGGTGAAACATCTCAGTTCCAACTGAGATATTGCACCATTCTCCATTACTTTTTTATGAACAGGCTTTTCGGCCTGTTCCACAATAAAATTCATCTGTTGTGGAACAGGCATCTTGCCTGTTCTTGAGAATGGTGGAACATCTCAGTTCCAATCGACTTTAGCTATGAGACTGGGGTTTCCCCCCGGCGGACACTGCCACAAACTGATCACAATATTGTACCCATATCGAAATCCCCGACTTGTTCAAGAAATCGTGAATCTAATCATCCTCATCCAATCCCAGTGGCACAAAATATTGACTGTAAACCACACTATTCGGCTCCCAAAGCGGTCGCCAATAAACATTTTGGATCACCGCTTTCTCCCCATCACCATCAGCAGGCCACTGAAAACTGACGATCGCAATATTGCTATATCCCACAATCTCATCACCCTCTTGCAGCCAGCGATTGCGCCACAACAGCGATATAAAATTCCATAACCTACGCAGGAATGACAATTGTTTATTTTTATGCGATCTATCTGACGCAGTTCCCTTTTCTAGCAGCAAAAATACCCGCGCCCTTTGCCGTTTAACCCAGTCAATCCGATAGCCCCAATCAGGCAGAGATTGTCTATTTCTGAGACCAGCCGCCACAGCCTTCTTTCTGCTCATCCTCGAAATCTTCATTAATTCCAGCGGCTCATTCCATCCCAAACATTCGTGCGATCGCTCAGGAAACAGCGACTTAATCTTAGTATGAACTAAATGCGTTTTCCACTCCTCATTAATAAAAGCACTAGCAGTCAACTGCGCCAGCACAGAATATTGACAATTTGACCGATAATTCTCCCTCGTCAAAGGCTCAATATTCGGCCGAGAATCGCCAAAATGACAATCAGACCAATAACTCAGCCGCACAGCAGCAGCATAGTGAATATCCCCGCTCAACACAATCACCCGATCGCGCTGCTTAAAAAACTCCGACAACAGCTTTACAAAAGCTAACTCATGAAAATTCCAAGCATCCCCCGCATCACTATTAAAAACCTTCCCCTGTGCCACATCCCACTTTTGCACCGCATCAATAATCCACAAACCCACCAAATTTGTCGGCACAACCACCAGAGTCGCCTCAATTTCAAACTCCCCAGTTTTATTCAGCAAATCAGTCTCCCTCAAAGGCCGCTGAATTTGCTCCTCAAAACCTTTGTGAGTCAAAAGCATCGGTGGATCGATCGGGCTTTCCACCGGATACCCCCGCCAATTCCGCGTATCCAGCACAATCACCTCGTGCTTAAAACTTCTCACAGTAAAATGCCAATTCAAAACCTCACTTACACCCTCGCCATCTCGATCCAAAATAAAAACATCTTCATCTAATTTCAACTTAGGCAAATGAGTTTTTGGGTCGAGTCCTGGAATTCCCAAATAGGAAGCCGCCTCCTCCCAAGCAGAAACATCAGTTCCCGCCGAATCTGACCATTTTTCAGCAGCCTTTAATAATTTATCTCCCGGTTTTTCGCGATCGAACTGTGCGGGCGTATTTCCCCAAGCCTGAAACACAGCGTAAGCCAGCAAAGCATTCTGCACCACCCGCCGGCCCAGCGGCTTTCCCAGCACCCGGTAACACCACTCTCGATTCAAATAAAAATCGTCGCTAACATCATGGTCATCGCAAATCATATAAGTAGGAATATTCGCTAGCGCCCTCCTCACTCTCCACAAATTGCGAGCAAAACCGTCAAGTTCAACAACTTCTCTATCCCAGACTTTGGCCTGCTTAGAATTTGGACAAATATCCTTACCCTTCGGAAAACTCGTACACCAGAGTACCGGCGACCAAACTAACAAATACATCGCGCAATATTCCCCCAAACTGAACAAGTGACTTTTAGACTTGTCCGATTGATTCACCAACATCGCCGTAAAGCCGCCAAAATCTCTGGCAATATCGCTGCGAGTCCCCGGCTGTAACTCAATTGGTTTTTTGGACTGATACTCAGCATCAGACGGTTTCTGAATTGGCGACTCTATAAAAATTTCCCTCTCTTGGCCAACTGCATTTTCGTTTTCCGAATTTTTAGGTATACTGATACACAAATTCTTTTTTATTTGGGCATCATCCATCAGGGGTAGACTTTCTTCCCAGCCCAACAGTGTATCGCCAGCGTCAGTCAAAGCCCACAGCATGGCATCGGCAACGTCGTCGCCGTAAATTTGGTCGCCCGTTAAAAACAGTTGGTGGGGCCTGCTATTTGCCGTTCCTGCAAACTGTTCGATCGAATTATCCAAGATTGGCAGTGCATCTCTGCCGTCTCCGTGCGGCTTGCGACAAGAACCGTGAACGATACGCAAATAGTTTAAATCGTTCGGCGGCAGGGCAAAAGTGGGCAACTGGTGAGCGAAATAACTAATCGTCTCCGGCCCCAAAGCCGATAAATCAGGGGCGGCAGGCCACAGGCAAGAAATGAGATTTTCTTTCTCATTTTCTGGGACTGCACCCCCGACGTTCGACTCGCGACTCGCAGCAAACTCGATGTCATAAGCATAAATTTGCCCAGATGTCAAGACATTGCTGTTAATTGGTTTAGCAGTCACCGCGACTACGTGCAGGTATTTGCCGAGCTGCACGGTAGAGTTCGCACCTTGCAGCAAGGGCCGATCAACAATTTCGCCGGTTCCGCCCTCTGTCGAATAAACCTTGAGTTCGACTTGGCGGGGTGCTTTCAGAGCCAGCCAAACTGTCACGGCCCGACTTTCAGTCCGGCGCAAAATCGGGCCCGCAAGGATCAGCGGCAAGTGATGAATTCGATGACTTAATGGCGTCCACGACATAGGATTTAAAAAATAAAAATTAAATAAGGGTGTTCTAGCAATCAGAATTTTAGGCGATCGAGCATCTGTCACCGGCTTAATTAATGCTAAGTCTGCCAACCCAAGTCTCCAAAATTGTAACAATTCATTAACTAAAATTAATAATCATGCTACAAGAAGAACAATTACAACATTTCCGAGATTCAGCCCCGCAGTTGTCGGTAATTAAATCATCAGAACCTGCTGGACGCCCCAACAGCCGGCCGCTCTACTCGTCACCTTTAGATCGGGCGATCGACCGCCACCCCCTCACCGTGGCTCCAGAAACCCCGATCGCCCAAGTGTTGGCTCTCATGAACCCGATGCGTGTCTCCTGTCACCTTTGTGGCGAAAAACCAAACGCTGTTGCTAGCGCAGCCAAGCGCAGTTGCGTCTTAATCGTCGAAGATAATCGGCCCATCGGCATTTTTACAGAACGGGATATCGTCAAGCTAACTACCGTCGCAGCTTGTACAGTCGGACTGACAATTGCGGATGTAATGACTCGATCGCCCATTACCCTCAAACAATCCGAGTCTCAAGATATTTTCACCGCTATGTTCACGTTGCGCCAGCACTCCATCCGGCATTTGCCCGTAGTGGACGAGGACTCGCGACTTCTGGGCATCATCACCCGCGAAGCCATTCACGAAGCCCTGCAACCGATTAACTTGCTAACCAATTTGCGCTGTGCAGCAGATGTCATGACGCAGCAAGTGATTTCTGCCCCAAAAACTGCCTCAGCCCTCGATTTAGCCCAGCTCATGGTTAAGCATCGAGTTAGTTCCGTCGTCATTGTCAAAGAGCAAACTCAGCATCCCGATCGGGCGATCGCACCAACACAAAATTACCAAATTCCGATCGGCATTGTCACCGAGCGCGACATCGTGCAGTTTCACGCCCTCGAATTAAACCTCTCGGAAATCCCAGCAGCAAGGGCCATGAGTGCGCCTTTATTTTGCATATCTCCCGCCGATTCCCTCTGGAGTGTGCACCAGTCCATGCAGCGCCACTGCGTCCGCCGTTTGGTAGTAGTTGGCAGCCAGGGAGAACTTTTGGGTGTTGTTTCTCAGACAAGTTTGCCGCAAGTTTTTAACCAATCTGAAATGTATGGGACGATCGAGCTGTTGCAACAAGCAGTGGACGATCGAGCCACCCAATTGCAGAAAGCCAACGAACTTTTGCAGCAAGAAATTTTAGAGCGGCAGCGGGCCCAAGAAGCCCTGCGCCAAGCTCACGACGACTTAAAAAAACAAGTTGAAGAACGCACCGCTCAACTTTTAGAATCCAATGAATTGTTGAGACGGGATATTCTCAAGCGCCAGCGAGTCGAAGAAGTGCTGCGGCGAAAGCAAACTTGCTTGAAAAATCAAGCGCAGCAATTAGAGCAAACTGTGCGAAAGTTGCAGCAAACTCAAACTCAATTAGTGCAAACAGAAAAAATGTCTTCTTTGGGACAAATGATTGCCGGTATCGCTCACGAAATTAACAATCCTGTTAATTTTATCTACGGCAACCTTTCCCACGCCAGCCACTACATCAAAGAATTGATCCAACTTTTGGAACTTTACCAGCAGCACTATCCCGAACCAGTCTCGGAAATTCGGGAAGCAGCAGCAGAGATGGAAATCGATTTTTTGGTAGAAGACTTATCTAAGCTAGTGTCTTCTATGCAAGTAGGAACCGAGCGCATCCGCCAAATAGTTGTGTCGATGCGTAATTTTTCGCGATCGGATCAATCTAACATCAAATTCGTTGACATTCACGAGGGACTCGAAACCACTTTGTTGATTTTGCAGCACCGGCTCAAAGCTCACGGCGGACATCCAACTATTCACATTATTAAAGAATATGGCAATTTGCCCCACATCGAGTGCTGTGCCGGTCAGATCAATCAGGTGTTCATGAATATTATCGGCAATGCTATTGACGCTTTGGATGAAGAAATCCAGCAAGGGGAATGGGCGACGAGAAATGCGAAAAATTCACCCCCGTCAAATCCTAGTTCTCCATTGACTGTTCCCACTATTACAATTCGTACTGAAGTTGTTGGTGGCGATTTTGTCGCGATCCGCATTTCCGACAACGGGCGGGGCATACCGGATGAGATTCGCCACCAATTATTTGACCCGTTTTTTACTACCAAACCAGTCGGCAAGGGCACTGGGTTGGGACTGTCGATTTCTTACCATTTAGTTGTCGAACAGCACGGGGGGCGGCTCGACTGCGTTTCGGAACCTGGAGGGGGCACTGAATTTGCGATCGAGATTCCGATCGTCAGTTGTCATTAGTCAGCAGTCATGCGATTTTCGATTTTCGATTTTAGATTTTAGATTGAAGAATTGGAAATCACTGAGGAAGCTCGTGGTTTGGAGCGCGGGCCTACAGTTGCATTCTTTTTTTTAACTCGTATCAGTAGTCATTGGGAAAAAATAATATTCTCCCAATCTCCAACTCTCCAACTCTCCCGCTCCCCCAATCTCCCCCTCACCCGCCAATTCCTAAAAATTCACAATTTTTTACACAACACTCAAAACCCCAGCAAAATCACCCGCCACAGCCGAAAGCTAACATCACTTTGCCCTCCCCTGACCCAAATGGGCCCAACTCACTATCTCCTTTGCCTCATCCACTAGCGCCTTTGTGCCCGTTCAAGTTAGCCGCACAAGCCATCAACTGCCTGCATCCTAGCCCCAAAGCCAAAAGCCCAGATTGTTTGACAAGTTAATTTTTGTTTTATTTTTGTACCTCTTTATATTAAAAAAGTATCCTAAAATTAATTAAGAATCTAAAAAAAATCTAAAAATAGATTTTTAAATCCAAAAACCAGTTAAGATTCCCAAAGATGCAAAATAAACAAATTTACTAGCATTTTCATTTAGACGCCCCCTTTCTTTTCATCGCAAGTTAGCTAATAATGCTTTCAACGAGGTGACTAAGGGCCGAGTCCAAAATTGGCCTAACCCAAAGACGGATACAAGCCCCAAACAAAAGTCGTCGAGATCGAAAATTTTAGTTAGGGAGAAGCCCCAGATTCATCTGTGGAGTCGATTCTTTAATCTCAAATCTGAAATCTCCAATCGACTGACAGTAAAGGCATTGCAATTGGGCTATTGCAATTGGGCTATTGCAATTGGGCGATCGAAAAAAAGCATGAAACCCCAGCCCTCATCGTTTTGATAGAAACCTATAGGAGAACCAAGAGTGAAACTAGCAGTTTACGGAAAAGGTGGAATTGGTAAATCGACAACAAGCTGCAACATCTCCGTTGCCCTAGCCAAGCGCGGCAAAAAAGTTTTGCAAATCGGTTGCGATCCAAAGCACGACAGCACATTTACCCTCACTGGCTTCTTGATCCCCACAATTATTGACACCCTTCAGCAAAAGGACTATCACTACGAAGACGTTTGGCCAGAAGATGTCATATACAAAGGCTACGGCGGCGTTGACTGCGTAGAAGCAGGCGGCCCTCCCGCAGGAGCTGGCTGCGGCGGCTATGTAGTCGGCGAAACCGTCAAACTGCTCAAAGAACTCAATGCCTTCGACGAATACGACATCATCCTGTTCGACGTGCTCGGTGACGTAGTGTGCGGCGGTTTTGCAGCCCCCTTGAACTACGCCGATTACTGCATGATTGTTACCGACAACGGGTTCGACGCTTTATTTGCGGCCAACCGCATCGCCGCCTCAGTCCGCGAAAAAGCCCGCACTCACCCGTTGCGACTCGCCGGTTTAATTGGCAACCGCACCTCAAAGCGCGACTTGATCGACAAGTACATTGACTCTGTACCCATGCCGGTGCTGGAAGTGCTGCCCCTGATTGAAGACATCCGAGTTTCTCGCGTCAAAGGCAAAACATTGTTTGAGATGGCCGAAAGCGATCCTTCCCTCAACTACGTCTGCGATTACTACCTCAACATCGCTGACCAGATTTTGGCAATGCCCGAAGGAGTAGTGCCCAACGACACGCCCGATCGCGAATTATTCGCCTTACTTTCAGATTTTTATCTAAATCCAGTGCAACCGGTGGTCAAGAAGGAGGAAGATGAGCTAGACCTGATGATGGTTTAATAGGTCTAGCGATCAGGATGAGGATAAAGAGGTTATGGCTTTTTTTGATACTTTTTCAGTTGCTCTCAAACAGAAGTGGTTGGACTACTACCAGGTAAATCGGGCTTGGCTGCTCCTGCACATGACGGCTGACAACACGGTCGCCACACCCGACGGCGGGAAAAGGCCTGTTTCTTACCTCATCCTGGGAATTGCGGCTGCCCTGGAGCCGGAACTCCAGCAATTAATGCTGCCCTTCTCAAAACTCAAGCCGGATGCAGACAGCCTGATCGAAGTGTTGGGGCTAAATTTTGACCCTGACATCGCGCTGGGTATGCCCTCAAATATCGTGCCGCAGACGATCGGCACATCTCCAACACCCGCAGCCGCTCAAACTGCAACTACTGCACCCGCAGCCGCTCAAACTGCAACTGCTGCACCCGCAGCCGCTCAAAAGGCAACTGCTGCACCCGCAGTCCCTCAAACTGCAACTGCTGCACCCGCAGCCGCTCAAACTGCAACTGCTGCACCCGCTGATGCCAAATCTAATAAATTGGGCGGTGCGGCCTTAGCAGCAGCCGGAGTAGTCGCCGGAGTCGCCGGAGCGGCCGGTCTGGCTGCTGCTGCGTCAGCACTGAGTTCCGACGACGAATCCTTCGATGAGTTTGAGGAAGAAGCAGTCTCTGATTTCGACCTGGGCGATGACGAGGAAGATGCCGTATCTGACTTCGACCTGGGCGATGACGAGGAAGAAGCGGTCTCCGACTTCGATATGGACGACGATGAGGAAGAAGCGGTCTCCGACTTCGACATGGACGATGACGAGGAAGAAGCGGTCTCCGACTTCGACATGGACGATGACGAGGAAGAAGCCTCGGCTTTGGACGGTCTCGGTCTCGAAGACGATGAGGAAGACGCCGTATCTGACTTCGATATGGGCGACGATGAGGAAGACGCCGTATCTGACTTTGATATGGGCGACGATGAGGAAGACGCCGTATCGGATTTTGATATGGACGATGACGAGGAAGATGAAGCCTTGGCTTTGGGCGGTCTCGGCCTCGGCGATGATGACGAGGAAGATGAAGCCTTGGCTTTGGGCGGTCTCGGCCTCGGCGATGATGACGAGGAAGATGAAGCCTCGGCTTTGGGCGGTCTCGACCTCGGCGATGACGAGGAAGATGAAGCCTCACAATTTGGGACTTTGACCTCTGGAGATCTTGAATCGGGGATTTCCGATCCGTTTGGGGAAGAAGATGCAGAGTTTGTCGCCGAAGAAATACCCGATCCTTTTGGGACAGCGACCTCAGATGACCTAGACATGGATCTGGGCGACTTGGACGATGACGGTATTGACGATTTCTCTGTATCTGATGACGATGACCTCGACGATCTCGGACTCGACGATCTGGGGGAAGCAACTACCGGAGATCCAGATGAAGATGATTTAGATGCTCTAGATCTCGGCGATTTGGATTCCGACGATGAAGATGAAGAAATTTCCGGCTTTTTATCTGATTTTAAGTGAGGTTGTTGCGATCGCCCGCATCTCTTCTAGTCTGGAAGTTTTCCGCTCTATTTGTGAGTTGTGAGTTGCGAGTTGTTAATTTTTAATTAGCTCAAACTCACAACTGCCAAAAGGCTTTTTCCCGCGAGCGAGTTGAAGAACACTAAATCCCTGCTGTGAGGGATTATATGCCCTCGCGCAGAATTTTTTAGCTCAAATTTTGGATGCTGCGGCTGCTGCGGAAATAGTGAATGGGCTGCATCTATTTTTCACAGGAATTAGCCCCAAAATAGGTATTTCTATTTATTGTTCGCTGTGCGTCGCGATCGCGCTTTCGCAGGTGTTTGATCGCCACTGCGGCTGTTCGCGTTTGAGAGGAAAAACAGCCTATTCCTCTCCTGGGCGATCGCACCGAGACGATCGCAAAATCCAGGTGTTTCCTCGCTCCGCCGCAAGTCCTGTTCGAGACGAAAAACAATTTAAATGGAGAAGATTTGAGATATGACTGCTATTACTACTAATGAACCGGAAGCTTTAAACTTTGAATGCGAAACAGGCAATTATCACACTTTTTGTCCGATTAGTTGCGTAGCTTGGCTTTATCAAAAAATTGAAGATAGTTTTTTCTTGGTCATCGGTACCAAGACTTGCGGCTATTTCTTGCAAAACGCAATGGGCGTGATGATTTTTGCTGAGCCTCGCTATGCGATGGCTGAGTTGGAAGAAGGCGATATTTCCGCTCAGTTAAACGATTATGATGAGTTGAAGCGGCTGTGCTTGCAAATTAAGCGCGATCGTAACCCCAGTGTAATTGTCTGGATCGGCACTTGCACCACCGAAATCATCAAAATGGATTTGGAAGGGTTAGCACCGAAACTCGAAGCAGAAATTGGCATTCCCATCGTCACAGCCCGCGCTAACGGCTTGGATTACGCTTTTACTCAAGGGGAAGATACCGTTTTAGCAGCGATGGCTGCTAAATGTCCTGAGAAAGCGCCCGTGATGGAATCTCAGAAACAAGAACGCAATGCGATCTCTCAACTGCTGAATTTCGGCAAGAAAAAAGAGGAAGTTGCTGCTGATGAATCGGAATATGTCAAGCACACACCGCTGGTACTTTTCGGTTCTTTGCCCGATCCGGTTGTTACTCAGCTAACCTTAGAATTGAAGAAGCAAGGAATCAAAGTTTCTGGTTGGCTTCCTTCCAAGCGCTACACGGAATTGCCAGTCTTGGAAGAAGGCTATTATGTATCTGGCATGAATCCGTTCTTGTCGCGCACTGCTTCTACGTTGATGCGCCGCCGCAAGTGTAAGCTAATTGGTGCGCCATTCCCGATCGGCCCTGACGGAACTCGCGCTTGGATTGAAAAGATTTGCTCCGTGTTGGGAATTGAACCAAAAGGTTTGGACGAACGGGAAGCGCAAATTTGGGCAGGTTTGGAAGATTACCTGCAAATAATTCGCGGCAAATCTGTCTTCTTTATGGGCGATAATTTGCTGGAGATTTCTTTAGCACGTTTCTTGATTCGCTGCGGCATGAGTTGCCCGGAAATTGGGATTCCTTACATGGACAAGCGCTATCAAGCAGCCGAATTGGCGTTGTTAGAAAAGACTTGTCACGAGATGGGAGTTCCTACTCCTCGGATTGTCGAAAAACCGGACAATTACAATCAGTTGCAGCGGATTTACGAGCAGAATATTGACTTGGTGATTACTGGTATGGCTCACGCTAATCCTTTGGAAGCGCGGGGAATTAATACTAAGTGGTCTGTTGAGTTTACTTTTGCTCAGATTCACGGCTTTGGGAATGCGCGGGATATTTTGGAGTTGGTGACTCGTCCGTTGCGCCGGAATAATTCGCTGAAGGATTTGGGTTGGGGTAATTTGGTGAAGAATGAAGCGAAGGTTTAATTTTTGAATTTCACCGGACTCCTAGCAAGGGTGGGCATTGCCCACCCTTGTTTATTAGAATAGTACAAGCATCTGTAAAACTTCATGGGCAAGTTAGGAAAACTGGTAGAACAATTTTTAGCAAATCCACCAGAAGTGCGCTTTGACGATGTGTGCTATATTCTAACAGCTTTTGGATTTGAAGAAAAGCGATCGAAAGGAAGTCACCATACTTGCCGAAATGCTGATGGATTAAAAATTACAGTTTCTAAAAAAGGTGGGAAGAAGGTAAAAGGAGTATACGTCAAGCAAATTGTTGTGCTATTAAAACTGGAGGAATGGAGCAATGAATCAGAAGATGAAAGTCAAGCTTAAATCTCTAGACTATTACTTGAGTCTTAAATATCCTATCAGTTTTTATCCAGAATCCGAAGGTTATACAGCTATAATCAAAGACCTTCCTGGCTGTATGTCTCAGGGTGAAACTTTATCGGAAGCGATGGAGAATATTCAGGAAGCTAGGGAATTATGGATAGAAACAGCTTATGAGTGTGAAGATGAGATTCCTTTACCTACAACGGAAATTGAGTATAGCGGAAATTTATCGTTGCAAATTCCTAAATCTCTACATTTGAGTTTAGCAGAAAAAGCGGAAAGGGAAGGAGTTAGTCTTGACCAGTACATTCTGGTTGTGTTAAGTAAAGCAGGTTAAAAGATAATCAGATAAGGACGATCGAGTTTGAGGGAGGGTTAAAGGGCGATTCCCTTCGGGATAGCTTCGCTTCACGCTCTTTTATTTTTTTATGAACCGCTGATGCAGGCAGATTAACGCAGATTAACGCGGATGAAGAGTGCGATCGCTTTTTTAATTAATCGTCGCGGGTTACAAAATGTTGTGTATGCTCTCAACAACTTGCTCAATAAAATCAACCGCTTCATTAACTAATAGTTCATCAATAGGCCAGCGATTGCCTATTGATAATGTAGGATCTATATCGGCTTCATGTGCAATCTTATTTCGGCGATCGACAATCAGACTTAGCTGTTGTTTTATACTTCTAGCAGGGCTACCCATGTTAGTAGAGACTTCTTCCCACAACTTTTTATCGCTAATCAGCCGGATAGCATCAGCTATAGCTTCTGGTTGTTGAAAACTTTTGTAGCTGTGGCGTTGCCGAATTTCATCTTCTAGCCAGGAATCAATATTTTGTCCTGCGTTTATACCAGCGCGAGCGTTACCCAGTGAAATTTGAAACCGCGAAAATGCTGGAGGTTCAGGACGTTGGCCTCGGTGAATTTCTAACATTCCTATCCTAACAACTTCGTGAATATAATAGTCCAAAGCGCTAACCGCTAGAACAAGTGCAGCTCTGAGCATATCTGAAAGATCGAGAACACTACTAGCTTGAGCTTTTAGAGAATTATGCACAGCAATTAAATCGCGAACGCGGGTAATACTGATGCGAAATAGATCAATTGCTGACTGCATGGCACGTTAACCCAATAACTCTGTCTGCTAGTTTGGAAAAAGCTTCTCTGAAGGGTTTTTGTGCTTTTAGAGCATCTGTTAAAACTATACCACTCTGTTCTATTTGCTCAGAGGTGAGGGCAAAAACTGGTGTTTGATGCTCTTGAGACTTAGCAATAAGGCTGTTAAAGTCAGAAATTTTTGCAAGGCAGAAATCACTGCCAATTCCTTGAGAATTGTACATCTGATTATTTAGTAGCATATTATTTATTTGCAAAGATGGTACTAATCTAGTAGAAACAGCTTCTTCAATGGCATTGATCCACTTCTGAAAAGCAGCAGCGGGTTCTTGACGTATTATTCGATAATTTTGAACTACAGTCCCAAGAAAGCGCGGTGTAACTTTTGGAAATGGATAGGCAGCATCTTGCAAAATCCTCATTTCAGAAGCTTTTTGAGCCCAAGCATACCATTTTGGCAAAATTGTTGCCAAAGAATCAATCGCCATTACTGAAAAAAAGTCAGGACTGGTAGGAAGTATAAAAAAATCACTGGTCATCAGTAGATTCTGATTGATTGAGCTTAAACTTGGACTCATATCAATCAAAATATAATCTGCCTCAAATTTATCTGCTGTTTTTTGCAAAAGATATGAAATTGAACCAGGTAAGTTTTGAAGTGCTTGAATTGAACCACTTAGCTCTTGTGCAATTCCTAATGTTACCTCATATTCAGCAAATCCCACATGACCAGGCAACAAAAACAGACCCTCGCAGGCCTCCACTGGTAAACAATCTACAGCCTCAATTAGCTTAGGTCTTGATTCAAATGCAGGTGCTAAGCCTGATTTAATATTCTGTTCTTTTTTATAGACTTCCTCTAGCTCTTCCTTAGTTGAAGACCCCAAAACCATACCTGTGAGGTTGCATTGCGGATCTGCATCCACTAAGATTACTTTTTTTCCCTTGGTGGCTAACATCCATCCTAGATTAAATGTAGTGGTTGTTTTGCTAACGCCGCCCTTGTGATTAAATAGAGCTATTTTCTGAACCATCTTTTTTTATACTTTTGGGGAAGTCAGTACCTGAGCTATAACTCAGGCTATGACTATTATACAGTCAGGGATGAAAGGGCGCACTTTTCTCCAACCTTTCCAGAATCTCAGGCCACACGCCCGTAACACGATCGCAGGTACGATCGCCTATAATCGAAACTAGCCAAACTCTCATCAGTTGAGAAACCGCCATGAGTCAAGACAAGGAAGAAATTAGCTATTCAGAGAAAACAGAACGTCTCAGAGTTATCGGTCAGTTTATCAAAACTGTGACACCGATGATTTGGACGATCGTAATTTTAGTAGTCATCATTCCCCTATTAGGTAACTTTCTAATTTCCCAGTCACTAACAAATACCGGAACCACAGCAGTTGTAGTCTCGCCGCCACACGATTTTAGCAAAGTCAACCAAGACGTTAAAAACGCCATCCAACAATCCCATATAACAGCCGAAACTTTCGCATCCAAAGAATTGGACAAATGGGAAACCGAAGTAATCGCGCGGGTTGACAACAGTTTCCTCGATTGGTACTTTGATTACTTCACTCAAAAAAAGATGGAGTTTACCGTACCTTTTAACTTCGTGAAATCTGCCGTACTCAACAGATTTGATATGACAGCAGCATCTCGTGCTGTTTCCGAAAAATTAACCGAAGACTTTCAAAGAGAATTTGCTAACCGCGTACTCGTACCCAAAAACGCTCAACTGCGATTTCAATTAATCACTCAAGATACTGCTAATTTGTATATATCAGAAGTTAGCAAGAATGTGAAAGTAGTTCAAAACAATTATAATATACCGCAAGTACAGTGGGACAAATATCTGAACGATATTGCCACCACAATTAGCGACAAAGGAAACGTCTCGAATTTATCATTAAAAGTATTAGTTGGCGGCAGCGGCTACTTAATTGCTAAACCCTTAATTTTGGGAGTTGCAACTAAAGTTGGCAGCAAAGTTACGGCAAAAGTTGCCAGCAAAGCCGCCGCCAAAATGGCAACAAAAACAGGCGGTACAGTTGCTAGTCAGTTGGGAGTAAGTTTAATCGACCCGATTGTCGGCATCGGGATTATCATCTGGGATTTGTGGGATTATAATCACACAGTCAAAGTAGAAAGACCGATTTTGCGGGAACACATTGTAGAATACTTGAAAGATGTCAAAAAGTCGCTGCTCACAAATCCTGAAAGCGGAATCATGGCAGCAATTTATCAGTTGGAAAGCGGTATTTTGAAGTCGCTCCAATCTTAATAAGTTCGTAGAGAGGACGGAAGTCCTCTCCCTTAGTTTGAATCAATATAGCAATCCTAAATCATTTGTGAATTTCTTACTCCCTCCCCTTACTAAGGGGAGGGTTGGGGTGGGGTAAAAAATTTACGACTCATTTAGGATTGCTATATGCACTAAACTTTTTAATACAAACCTCAAAATTTATGTCCTCAAAAACAGTTTTAACCTGGTAAACACTACCACAATTAACGCCAGAATCGTCGTATATCCCAACCCCCTCAAAAACCCCATAAACGGATTGGTTGAAGTCATCTCAATAATCACCGGTTCCAATTTACTTAAAACCAGAATCGGCCAGATAATATTCGCAAATCCTGCATAGCCAATCATCGGATTCACCCCGTTATCAATAAACAACTGCAAAAACCATTTTCTGTGAAACACATCGATAATTATAATCAACCCAATCAACAGCAAAATCGCCATTCCAGCCGTTAAAAACAAGTAACTCATCGTCGCTGAATCTTTCTTGATTCCGCCTTCATAAGGCTCAAACATCAAACCCAGAACCAGCCAATAAAACCCCCATTTGTAAAGGCGATTCAATAAATTTTCCGTGACATTCCCTGGCTTTCTCAACAAAACCAAAGCGCAGAAACACAGCACCACCGTCACTAATGCAGTCTGCCATACCCATCTAGCTTGCAGTCCAATTAACAATACTAAATTGACAGCAAACATCAAAACCATAATGCTGAAATAGCGCCAACTCTTCCAGCTAGCATAACTCGCCTCTTCCGGCGAAGAATACTCTATCCACCGACCCAGCAAATCCCCCACAATCGTACCGGGAATCACTACAAACAAATACTTTAAATAATCAAATTGAAACAGCCAAGGTGCAGGAGAGTACCGCCAAACTAAATTAATCCAACCGTCAGTCTGAGAAGACAGTCGCGCCGCCAACAGCAAGCCCAAAAATCCCACTCGCAACCACGTATTTGAACGAGTAAACAACCAAATTAGCGAGCCGAAAACGGCCATATTTGCTAGTACCATCAAGATAATATCGCTACGGCTAACTAAAAATCCTACACCGTTGGGATATTTGATCTGAGATACGAAGCCAATCCCGGCACTCCAAGCAGCAAGGGTTAAGGATCTCCGCCGCCACACAGACCACCTGGACGGCCAGCGAACATACATTAAAAATAATATTAAAAATCCAAACAATGCCATCCACCACTTCTGCGGGATGGAGGCGTCTGGGTTAATTATAGTCGGGCGAATGTGCTGGAGAAATATCGCAAATGACGCTAACAAAAAGCCTCTTTGCAAAATAGATAAAATCACTTTTTTTGTATCCCATCCCTTGGCGATGCGGCGCGACAAAGCTAGCGGTATCGCAGCCCCCATTGCAAACAAAAAGAAGGGGAAAACTAAATCAACCCAGGTTAATCCCGGCAGTTTGTTATTAAAAATGTGATCCGGCGGTGGCAGTTGGGCGTGATACATCCACGCCGGCAATGTTTTCCGGGCTATTGTACCGGATAAAACCATCGCTAAAACTGCTAGTCCGCGCAGGGCATCCAGGGCGTCTGCGCGTTGGGAAACGGCAGCAACTGCTAAACTATTTTCTTGTTTCACCATGTCTTTTACCTCTGATGTTGGGGATTCTAATTTATATCAAGTAGGGTTGGTTGACCGCAAGATATCGGCCGGGGCGGGTTTACTGGAGTTGTTGCGATTTTTGATAGATAATGGTGAACCTAACCCGGAGGGGAATAACGGTTAATTTACGGGACAGGATATTACTACACATCTTTTTTGTTCTAAAATAATAGAATCTCTCCGGCTTATTTGCCAATTAATTTGTGCAGCCAGCTTCCTGAAGCTAGGTTGCTGAGTCTTTTTGCGGAGTATTTTTTATTGACTGTTAACCTCGAAATTCGGTATTTATTGGGTGGAAAAAACCACAGTTTTAATTTTGAAGTGTCGTACAAGTATCCTGATGAGAAATATTTGGCAACGTATTTGTCAACTTGTTTGTTGACAGCGCCAAACGGGTAGGCTATGTGTGAGGCGACTGTTCGATTTGGGTCTAAATCTTGGGTGCATTTCCTCAATCTAATTTGATCTTCAGATAATTCTCGGTCTAATGCGGTCAGAGACATTTTTGTTAACTTTTGGTGATTCAGTCCGTGGGATTGAATATCATAAAAACCTTTTTGCATTCCGTCTCTCAAGTCTTGACAAGTTACTTTTTTTATGAGCGAGTCATGATGACCGAAGAAGCCGGAGTTGATAAATACAACTACTTTGGTTTTTTTGCCGTATTTATTTTCGAGTGTTTCTAAAATCGGTAGTAAGTGCGTAGAAATGCTTTTATTTCCGTCGTCAAAAGTAATCATGACTTTTGGGCGATCGCGATATTCACTCGGCATCGGCTTTTTGGGATTGGCTATGAAATACTTGTAAAGCTCTTGGGATGACAAAAACCAATAGTTATGGCTAACTAAATAATCTAAAAAAGCTTCCAAGTTTTGCTGGCTGTAGTCGCCGGGAAATTCTCGCCGCAGCGGCGGTATTTCCTGGGGATTCTGAATGTCAACAATATCGTGAAAGCCGAAAATCGGAATTTGTACTGTGATGATTTCTAAGATTACTTGATAAGTGATGAAAGTTAGGAGAAATGCTAGTAAAAAACTAATAATGCGTTTTTTGGGGAGCGTAATACCCTGTTGAAAATACTCCGGCAATTTGTTAACTAAATAATTTACCATTGACAATTACAACCTCATGAGGTAAAAGGTTCGGGTGGGAGTAAGAGGGTTTTTCTGGCTGCTGGGAGCATCTAGATTGTCGATCGCCCGCGTTTTCCGTAAAGATAAGCTGGATCAACTCCAGCATGATACAATTTGTCTCGATCGCACTTATCCGGCAACCCCGTTCACACTTGACAAATGGTGCTAGAGGAGTGGCGATCGTCCCCTTGCTCAAAAATCATCATTTGAGATAGATTAGCCAGTATGGGCGGGGCGATCGCAGCAATTCCGACAGCACCCTCCAACCCCGAAACTGCCCGCTGTTCAAAGGTTCCAAAAAGTCCAACTTCGTCTTTGCACTTTCAAGGCGAAGTTGAAGTCAATTTTCTTCTCCGCAGTTAACAATACCTCTCCCCGCCAGAAATTTTATCTGTAAATTTTATCTGTAAATTTTATCTGTAAATTTTATCTGTAAATTTTATCTGTAAATTTTCCTGTAAAATTTTATCGGTAATTTTTTTACTTGTGATTTACGTCGCGAGGTGGTAGCATATTTTACCGAAAGCCCGGTGCAACAACCATGATGAAGATAGCGGTAATTCTGCCTGTTTACAACGAAGCAAATTGCATAGCCCAAACCTTTGACATAATTTTAGAATTTTCTCAAAAAAATCATGGTTACAATTTTATTATTGTTAATGACGGCTCGACCGACAATACACTGCCAATTCTCGACAACAAACTCAAAACTTTCCCCACACATCACATCAAACTAATTTCTTACAGCAACCGTCAAGGCAAAGGATATGCCGTCAAAAAAGGCAGCGAATCTGTAAACGCCGACTGCATTTGCTTCATGGATGGCGACTTAGCATACTCCCTCGAACACCTCGAACCCTTAGTCAAAAAATTAGACGAATTTGATGTCGTAATTGGTTGCAGAAACCTCGATAGAGAAAACTTCCGAAATCTTACCTTACTCCGAAAAATATCCGGCAAAATATTTAACTGGATTTCTAGAAAAATTCTGAATCTCCCATATAGAGATATGCAAGCCGGACTCAAAGGATTTAACAAAATACCAGCTCAAGAAATATTTAAATACCAAACAATTACTGGCTTTTCATTTGATGCGGAACTGCTTTTTTTAGCAAAAAAAAGAGGATATACCATTGGTGAAATTCCCGCCAAAGTTTCCCAGCACCACATCTACAAAAAATCTCAAGTCAATATATTTAAAGATTCCCTAAAAATGCTCCTCTGCTTATTTAAAATTAGAGCCAACAACCGCGCAGGCTACTATGAATAAATCAATTTTGTTGAGCTTTGACATAGAAGAATTTGACATCCCCGAAGAATACGGTCAACCCCTGGAATCCGAGATTAAGTTTGAAATTTCTAATCGAGGATTGTCAAAGATTATTGCACTTCTAGAAAAATTAGATATTACAGCCACATTTTTTGTCACAGCTAACTTTGCACTCAACAACCCAGATAGAATCAGAGAAATTTCACAACGCCATGAAATCGCCTCCCACGGCTTTTACCACTCTCAATTTTGCCTAGAAGATTTACAGAAATCCAAACAAACCTTAGAACAAATAACTAATACTGAAATCACTGGATTCAGGATGGCAAGACTTCAGCCCGTTGACGACGCAGAAATAGAAAAAGCAGGCTACGAATACAACTCATCAATGAATCCAACTTACATCCCCGGCAGATACAACAACCTATCTAAACCCCGAACTGCCTATTATACGAATAAACTGCTCAACCTTCCCATTTCAGTCACTCCTCTGATCAGATTTCCTTTATTTTGGTTGAGCTTTAAAAACTTCCCCCTCTCCATGATAGAATTAGCAACCCAACTAACCCTAGAAACCGACTCTTATCTGAACATCTACTTTCACCCCTGGGAATTCACAGATATTTCCCAGTTTAAATTACCCAGTTACGTCAAAAAAGACTCAGGCAGCAAAATGGTTAACAAACTAGAAAAATACCTCACCAAGCTGAAAACCCAAGGCAAATTTATTTCTATTTCAGAATTTAAGCACAACTTCAGTCAACCTTAGAGCAAATAGGGAGCATCTCATATTTGTAAAAATACTTCTTCTGGCTCCTTCCTTCTTCTGGCTCCTTCCTTCTTCCTCTTTCCT
>NZ_JAUBOZ010000180.1:0-7870 GCF_036700475.1 Microcoleus sp. T2B6
TAATAATTAAATGGGGTCGCAAAATCAAAAATAAGGGTAATGATTGTATCACAGTTTAAATGTGCAACAGCTTAGTCTCTGATGATAAAGGCGTTTGGTGTTCTTCGGGTTTTGAAGTCGTTTCAGCGGTAGCGGGTAATGGCGTTTTGTCCGAAGCTTTTTCGCTCGTGGTAGATTCAGTTACAACGGGTAATGTTTTGTCCGAATCTTGTTCTGATTTTGTGGAGGCGGTTGGTGATAATTGTGTTTTATTTTCCAGCAATTCATCACTCGCAGCGGTTGTAGCTGCTGTGGTTTTATTGAATTCTGAGTTGCTGATTGACGAGTCGATTGCAGGTGCGTTTATAGCGGGTTTATTAAAATCAGAAGTATCGTTATTTGAGGCAATTCGATTTGGGTTGGTTAGGGGGTCTCCTAAGTCCGAGTCGAGTTTACCAATTAGGGGGTCAACTTCAGAATTTGTTGTATCCCTGAGAGTGCTGTTAGTTATCAGAGGGCTGGTGTTGGTAGAAGGTATGCTGTTAATATCGGAGGCTTTATTAATAATAAAAGCATCAGCTTCTGTTCGACTGAATTCGGATGCGGGCCCGCTTGCGGGTTCTATTAAGTTAGGTTGTTCGGGGTTTTCAGAAGAGCCAGGAGTTTGCTCTAATAAGGTTTTGTTAGTCTGAATTCCCGGCATTTGTGGGGCGAAAGTTGGGGCAAGTCCGGGAATTAAGGATTCCATTTCTGTTAAAGGTTCTCCAATCGGGTCGGTTAAAGGCACTCTGGACACTCCTTGAGAAATGGTTAATTTCTTTTAAATCATTATTCAGCGGTTGCTCATCCTTATCGGCTCGGCTCGATGATAAAGATATTCGGGAAAATACATAATTTTAGAGCTTTTTTGGGTGTTGCTAGTCTGTTGGATTTCCAGTATATTTACTGGTAGTTTTTCAACTTATGCTAAATCTTTATGAAGGTAAGTTTTTTCAGGCAGGAAAATACTTAAATAACCGATCGCACACACGGTCTCTCTTTGTTACCATCGGCTTGAATTATTATTAATCTGAGATGTTGCACCAATATCAATAAGGGGCTTTTTTGTAGGTGGGGGCGGGTTTATTTAACCTGTCTGCACCCCTTAAAGCTTTTGGTGAACCCGCGCCTACAGGTTTTTGATTGCGGGTGCAATATCTGGGATCGATACTCACCCCGTCAGGAAATCGAGCTCTTGCTTAACGATGGTTGGCCCTGGATCGCAACTGCGCCCTCTACAGTTAATTTTCAGCCCCTTCCCCGATCGCAAACTTTCCTTCCCCGAACCCTTCCCCTTGCTCTCCGCTTCCTGTAAAGTAAATAATTGTAAAGAAATATGAGTTTTCTCTTATCCTCTGGTTAAGACCGCCAGCTAGCATTCACAATTAAGACCCGGATTATAAGTTCCTATGTCACAGCTTTTCCCGCGAAAATTTCTAGCCTCTGTTGCCGCATTTTTTCTGGCTTTGTCCGTGTGGACGATCGCACCTGCGGCTCACGCTTTCAATAATCCCGATTTGTTGCCGTCAACTCAGACGCCGATCATTGACTTAGCTAAAGCCCTCACGGATATTGAAGAACAAACTTTGGCAAAAAATTTAAAGGCCTTTGAAGCCGAAACCGGCTGGAAACTGCGAGTGCTGACTCAGTACGATCGCACGCCCGGTTTGGCTGTCAAAAGTTATTGGGGGCTAGATGACAAGAGTGTGTTGCTAGTTGCTGACCCCCGAGGGGGCAATTTGCTCAATTTTAATGTGGGCGACTCGCTGTATCCGCTGCTGCCGCGCACTTTTTGGGTGGAACTGCAAACCCGCTACGGTAATCAATTTTTTGTGCGGGACAATGGGGAAGATCGAGCGATTATTGAATCTTTGGAGTCGATAGAAGGCTGTTTGCGTCAGGGCGGATGCCGCGTGGTTCCGGGTTTGCCGAGGGAACAGTGGGTTCTGACGTTAATTACGTCGGTGGTTGGCGGCGTCATCTGCGGGTTTGCGGCTCAGCCTCGGAAGCCGGGACAGGTTGTGGCTTGGCAGTGGGCGCTGATTTTTTCGCCGCTGTGGGGCATTCTGTTTTTCGCTTTCGGACTTGGGCCAGTGGTGACTCGGACTTCTGACTGGTTGCCTTTGGTTCGTAATGTGGCCGGTTTTGCGATCGGAGTTTTGGTGGCATTCCTGACTCCGGTGTTGGGCAAATCTTCTTCGTCGTCGGAAACTTAGTTGTCAGTTGTCAGCCAAGTGACAACAGTCAACAGTCAACAGTCAACAGTCAACAGTCAACAGTCAACAGTTAACTGTTGACCAATGACTAAAAGCTGGTAAGCTGATACCTGACAACTCACAGGCGACAGCTATCCAACAAATGGAATGGCACGTAAGCGATGCCCAGAGTCTGGGATTAATCGATAACGAAATTGGCGACCACGGTTTTTCAGCGGCGGAGTACGAAATAGTCCGCCGCGTGATTTATGCGACTGCTGATTTTGAGTACAAGTCTTTAATTAGTTTTTCCGATCAGGCTTTGCAGGCTGGGGCGGCAGCTTTGGCTGCTCGGACTACGATCGTGGTAGATGTGCCGATGGTGCAGGTGGGCATTACCCCACAAATCCAAACTACCTTTGCGAATCCGGTTTACTGTTCGATGGAGGCTTTGACGCGCCCCCAAAGGGAAAGGACGCGGGCGGCTTGGGGGATTGAAACTTTGGCAAGACGCTATCCTGAAGGGATTTTTGTGGTGGGCCAGGCTCAAACTGCTTTGTCGGCGATCGTAGATTTGATTGAATCTGAGGAAATTCGACCGGCTTTGGTGATTGGGACTCCTTCTGGGTTTGTGGGGGTTGATGTGGCTAAGTCGCGGCTGCACGATTCGATGATTCCTCACATTCGGATTGAGGGCCGCAAGGGCTCTGCCGTGGTAGCTGTGGCTATTGTTAACGGGCTGGTGGATTTGGCTTGGCAGGCTTACGGCCAAGAGGGGAATAGTTGAGCGATAAGTCAGCAGTCATTAGTCATTAGTCATTAGTTATTAGTCAGTAGTCATTCTATCTGTGAGATCATTTCCGGTTGCATCGGAATTATTAGCCAAAATTAGGAGACTGCAGTGCCGTTTCCCTACAATATTATTTTCGGTAGGGAAACGGCACTGCAGTCTCTTCGCTTGTCATTCCGATAATAACGGAATTGATATGAGATCCGAGAAACCGGGTTTTTTACCTTAATTTGCGACTACAACCAAGTATCTCCCAAAAACCCGGTTTCTGCCCACGCACCCGTGCATAAGTCCCAGATTAATAATCAGCGGACGATCGCCTTTTTGTGCTTCTATTGTCATTATCTCGCTCTCGGTCTTTTTTCCTACCTTTTTTAATCTGTTGGCTCATCTCGACAAACAAATCTCTGCGTAAATAAGGATAGTCGCTCACCCACACGTCACGGCTGGGAATATAAATATCTGAAACTTTGGCAATTCTGCCTAAATCTTCTTGATTTGACATGATTAACATTAAAGCAGCTTGGCCGGGGACAATTCCTTGGTGATCTTTCCGCAAGGGAGCTCGAAGTGTAGTAGTAAATCCGGTTTTGTCACCAACTTCTAAGTTGATGCGCGGTTCTAGGTTGTCAACTATTACGAGTTGTCCTTTTTGATTGACTGTTTCTTCTTGACTTGTGACTTCATCTGTAATATATATATCCAAAACTCGTCCTTGCCAAAAACCGCAGTATTGATATTTGCGGCATTCTGCATTCCGCAAACTCGCCCACAAAATCGGCCCCCACAGCCAGTACAAACCAGCTATCAATCCGGTGATTAAAACTAGCGGCCCGACATCGGAACCGACGAAGTTATAAACTACCAGGAGGAAAACTACGCTGACTGCCGAGATTAACATTCGCCTCAAAAAATCGGGCGGTTTTCCCCAGATATATTTGTATTGCGCTCCCGTGGCGACGGCGGGAATTAGTTCTTGAAAGGTTTCGCGGGTTAAGGGAATTAGCATAATTAGTCAGTTGGCAGTTGGCAGTTGGCAGTTGGCAGTTGGCAGTTGGCAGTTGGCAGTAGTAACAAGTTACCAATTACCAATTACCAATTACCAATTACCTACAGTATTTTTTCCAGGCCGTAAACGAGCGATCGCAATTCCAGGACTTTGCGTATAGACAGCAACACTCCGGGCATATAACAAGCGCGATCGCTCGTATCGTGTCGTAAAGTATAAACTTGACCGGCGCCGCCAAAAATTACTTCTTGGTGGGCAATTAAACCGGGTAAACGGATGCTGTGAATGCGAATCCCTTCATCGGCCACTGAACCCCGAGCACCGGCTAATTTTTCCGTTTCCTCAACTTCTGGCGGATTGAAAGTTTTTCCCATTTCTGCTAACATCTGGGCAGTTTGAATCGCTGTGCCGCTGGGAGCGTCGGCTTTTTGATTGTGGTGCAGCTCGATAATTTCTACGTGTTCAAAATACTGAGATGCCGTGACGGCGGCTTGTTGGAGCAAAACCATGCCGATCGAGAAATTGGGTACGATCAAACAGCCGATGCTCGCTTTATCAGCGAATTCAGCTAAGTTTTCAATTTGCTTGCTGCTCAATCCGGTAGTGCCGACTACTGGACGAATGCCGTAAGCTATTGCCGATCGCACGTTTTCATAAACTGACGAAGGGTGCGTAAAATCTACCATCACCCCTAACTGCTTTTCCTGAGCTGCTAATACCAGCATTCCTTGCAAGTCGTCAGTGATGGGAACTTCTAACGGGCCGCATCCGGCTAATTCCCCGGCATCGGCGTGGAGGCACTCAGGGGAGCGGTCTACAGCCCCAAATAAAGTCATGTCACTAGCATGGGCGATCGCCTTAATTACTTCGCGGCCCATTTTGCCTGCCGCACCGTTAACAATCACCGGAATCGGAAGTTGATTCGCCATAATCTCAAAAATATCCTGAAAGTTCGATCGACTAAATTTTAACGCTTGTGCGAATTTGGGGAAACAAGGAATGAAAGACAGGATTTGTCGGCAAATCTTCAAAAACCCGGTTCCCATTCCAGAAATACTTTGCCAAATCGAGTAATTAGCTTAAAGAAACTCGGTTGCGGCACAAGTTCTGAAAAAATTACATTCAATCTCATATTAAGCTCAATTCTGTTAGAACAGACTTGTGCAAAGCTAATTTGCACCGACATATTTTTTCTGTGACTGCCAAATTCTCTCGAAATCTTCGATATGTCATGTCTGTGGCAACTGGCCTCAACCTGAGTTCTCAAAACCGACGGGTCAGGATTTTGCCTGCAATGCTTGTGGGCGCGACTGTAACGCTGCTGAATATGGGAGTTCGGCAGTTGGGAGGCCTGCAAAGCTGGGAATTGGGGAGTTTTGACTCGTTAGTGCGATTGCAGCCAGATTCCGGCCCCGATCCGCGGCTGCTGGTAGTGGAAATTTCTGAAGCCGATATTCAAGCTTTGGGGAGATTTCCGATTTCCGACAAGACGATCGCTCAAACCTTGGCAAAACTGCAAAAGTATCAGCCAAAAGTCATCGGTTTGGATTTGTACCGGGATTTGCCTCAAGCGCCGGGACACCAAGAATTGCTGGCGGGGCTGAAAGCACCGAATGTGGTGGCGATCTATAAATTGAGCGATTCAGAAAGTCAGGGAGTGCCGGCGCCTCCGGGGATACCGCCCGATCGGGTTGGTTTTAACGACTTCGTGCTCGATCCTGATGGTGTTGTACGCCGCAATTTGCTCTCAGTCTCGCAACCAGAAGAGAATACTGCTTTCTCGTTTTCTCTGCAAGTGGCTTTGCTGTATCTCAAAAACAGAGTACAGCAGAAAAATAGCGCTGTTCATCCTCACCAAATCAGCTGGGGAAAGGCAGAATTTGTGCCTTTAACTTCTGACAGCGGCGGCTATGCAAATATTGACGCCAAAGGCTACCAAATTCTGCTCAAATACCGATCGGCGAACGAGGTGGCGCGACAAGTCAGTATCAGGCAGGTATTGAAGGGAGAAATTGAACCAAGCTGGGTTAAGGACAAGATTGTGTTGATCGGGACGACGGCACCGAGTACCAGAGATTTGTTTTTGTCGCCTTACAGCCCGGTTAAAAAGCAAAGTCCGAAAATGCCGGGGGTGTTGCTGCACACGCAAATGCTCAGCCAAATATTGAGTGCGGTTTTGGATGGACGATCGCTGTTTTGGGTGTGGCCAGAATGGGCGGAAATTTTGTGGAACTGTGCTTGGGCGATGGTTGGCGGGGTTTTGGCCTGGCGGATTCAGCATCCTGGGAGGGCGGGATTGGCTGGGGGTGCTGCATTGATGGGACTTTTGGGGATTAGTTATGGGATTTTTACTGGGGGTGGGTGGGTGCCGCTGGTGTCGCCGGCTTTAGGTTTGGTGGTGACTGGTGTGGGTGTCAGTGCTTACAGGAAGCTTTACGATGCTTTTCACGATTCTCTGACGGGTTTGCCCAACCGGGATTTGTTCGTGGATTGCCTGGGGCGGGCGATCGCCAATACTAGGGGCCGCCGCAGCTATCTGTTTGCGGTGCTGTTTCTGGATTTAGACAGGTTTAAGGTGATTAATGATTCTTTGGGTCATTTGGTGGGGGATGAACTGCTGATGGGGGTGGTGCTGCGGTTGAGGGCAAGTATTGGTCGTGCAGATACTGTGGCGCGGGTGGGGGGTGATGATTTTGCGATTTTGGTGAGGAATGTTGATGTTGCTAGTGCGGTGGATTTGGCCACGCGAATTCACCAAGCTTTAATTGTGCCTTTTGAGTTGAAGGGGCAGGATGTGTTTGTGACAGCAAGCATCGGGATTGCCATCGGGGGCGAACCCGCTGCGAATGTCAGGGAACAGCCTGAACACTTGCTGCGGGACGCCCACACGGCGATGTACCGGGCGAAGGCTTTGGGAACGGGAAGGTATCAGGTGTTTAATGCTTCGATGCACGCTTTGGCGGTGGAGAGGTTGCAGTTGGAGACGGATTTGCGGATTGCCCTCAAGCGTCAGGAGTTTTTGCTGCACTATCAGCCGTTTGTCTCTTTGGCAAGCGGGAGGATTATTGGGTTTGAGGCTTTGGTACGCTGGCAACACCCGCTGCGGGGTTTGATTCCGCCGATGAAGTTTATTCCGGTGGCTGAGGAAACGGGGGCAATTGTGCCGCTGGGTGAGTGGGTGTTGGAGGAGGCTTGCCGGCAGTTGGGGCTTTGGGAGGGAATGTTTGATTTCGATCGACCTTTGATTATGAGTGTAAATTTATCTGGGAAGCAGTTTGCCCAGCCGGATTTGGTCGATCGCATTCAGGTGATTTTGGAAACAACGGGTTTGAGTGCCGAGAGTTTGAAGTTGGAGATTACTGAGAGTGTGGTGATGGAGGATGTGGAGTCGGCGATCGGGGTTTTGAAGCACATGAAGGAGCTTAATGTCAAGTTGGGAATTGATGATTTTGGTACGGGTTATTCGTCATTGAGTTATTTAAGTCGATTTCCTACGGATACTTTGAAGGTTGATAAGTCGTTTGTGGGGCGGATGGAGATCGAAAGCGAGGGGGAGAATGTGGCGATCGTGCGGACGATTGTGGCGCTGGCTCATGCTTTGGGTATGGATGTGATTGCTGAGGGTGTGGAGACGGCGGCACAATTAGCTAGGTTGAGGTCGATCGGCTGCGAATATGGTCAGGGTTATTTTTTTGCTAAGCCGTTACCCAGCGAGGCTGCGACTGCTTTGATGGCTTCCGAGCCGCAGTGGTAGTTGTGGGTTTTTAGTTATTAGTTATTGTATAGCCTTTCGAGCTCTCATATGAGGTACTCATGGGCATAGGGCATAGGGCATAGGGCATAGGGCATAGGGCATAG
>NZ_JAUBOZ010000181.1:0-7821 GCF_036700475.1 Microcoleus sp. T2B6
GTCCTTTTTGGACGGGCGGGACGCCCATCCCACAATAACAATTAAAATTGTAAGTTATTTAATTCGCGATCCTAAGTTCCGTTTTGGAAGATTTTATCAAATTGACGCTAGCCATCGCGTCAATGCTAGCGATTTGCGCTGTTTGCCACAATTTTAATAATAGTTGTGGACGCACGTACTACAATTTTATCTCCGAATATAAAGTAGTGAAGCAATCTCAAACCCTTGATTTAACGCCCTTGAGTGCGTAAGTCCTGTGTAAGTAAGGTACGATCGACAGTTGAGTTATGTGAGCGCGATCGAAGAACTGTATGCGGCTTGTGACGCCCCACTACGACGATGGGGTCGATCGCGCCCATCGCCTGTCAATCTGAATATTGGAGCATCTCAACCACAATCTCGCTCTCGAAACTGCCAAGAATTCACATGAAATGTAGCCCCATATTACTCAACTGCAACAACTGACAGCTAAATGGTTTAACGAACACAACAAATGACTTGCAGTCCTAGTAAACTGTCCGGCATTTAAACACTTAACTGTTTACTTTTCCCGTCTACCATTCCCCGACTCGGACACTCTCGCCTTCTCCCTCCCCCACTGTGGCATAATGAGCCATTTATAGGCGTAGCAGCTTTATGTGTCTTCGCTCAACTCACCAAACATTAAATTATATAAATTAAACTTGACTTGCGGTCATAAAAAAGTTATATAAAGCTTTTTTGTGGAAGACAAATCGATTTTTTTGCTATATTGACCTGCAATTAAGATAATGATTGTGGTTAAGTGAGGAGTTGAACGGATGAAAAACTTGAATTGCTGGAATAAGCCCGCTGCATTGCTGGGCGCGATCGCGATCGTAGCCGGAAGTTTGCAGGCCAATGCCATCGGTGTTGCCGCCCCATCAACATCCACTGTCAGTCAAGATGCGGAAAATATTTCCTTTGAAGATAGCGCCACCTTTCAAATAGCCCAGGCTGGCAACCTTTGTCGCAAAGTCACCCCCAAAGAAGGTTTGACCGTTCGCCAGAACCCAGACCCCAAATCCCCTAGAGTTGGCGGGGTACCACTTAATACTCAGGTAATGCTGTCCCAAGGCGCTACTTCTGTTAAAGCCGCCGACGGTCGCCTCTGGATTCAAATTACCGCTCCCGTCACAGGGTATGTGGCTAGCGGATATCCCAACAACGAGGCTAATTTAGGTTCGTGCACCATTAGTCAAACTCCTTCCCCAAGTCCCGCACCCGCACCGGCACCCGCACCAGCGCCAGCACCAGCGCCAGCACCAGCGCCAGCACCAGCGCCAGCACCCGCACCGACGCCCCGTCCAAGTCCCGCACCGGCACCGGCACCAGCACCAGCGCCAGCACCCGCACCGACGCCCCGTCCAAGTCCCGCACCGGCACCGGCACCAGCACCAGCACCAGCGCCAGCACCAGCACCAGCACCAGCGCCAGCACCAGCACCAGCACCAGCACCAGCACCAGCACCGGCGCCAGCACCAGCACCTGCAACAGGCCCCGTAAGTCTGTGCCGGCAAGTAGAACCTCGCGTAGCGCCGAGGGGTCTAGCTATCCGCACTGAGCCTTCAAGGACTGCTGCGGTTAAAGGCGGTGTACCTGCTAACGGTCAAGTAACGCTTGTACCGAATTTCCAGTTAGTGAAAGATAAGAATGGAGAAAACCGCAATTGGGTTGAGATTTCAGCCCCTGTGGCCGGATTCATCTCGGCTGGAAATTTGATCATGTGCAAGTAAACTTCTGAGTTTGATCGCTCTTTTTGACTAAAAGAGCGATCGACACCGAAAATAGTTTTAAGTTATTGTCGCGCAGCCGGGGAACAACGCCGAGCCCAGATTGCTTCGTGGACTTACGCAGGAATAACTTATTTCTGTCGGCAGCCAGCGGTAGCGAATCTTTCTTGGCCTCTGTTTTTCATCCTCGGTTGCGTAAAGTCCTAGCTTCATTCCTCGCAACGCATCCGGGGTGAAAAAATTTAAGCAAAAAGCCGATCGACTTTTCTACTGACAGCGGCCGCTTGCCCAATTTTGGTGTCCGCGATTTGGTTGACACTTCGATTGTCTGCCAATCCAGACAATTTCCCACTTATTTTGCCTGAGTCTGAGTTCGATGCGGTGTTTAGCGTTAATTGCTTCGTAGTTCGATCGGGCGGCGGGCTGCCCCATTGCTGCGATGGGAATTTGGGTGCAGGCGAAAATAGCTGGGAAAAAGAGCGATCGCTTGAGAGTTGATTAGTTCATTAGGCTTCAGATTGTGCCAGAAACTTTTGTCTTCGAGATGCGAAAGCCGCCAAATCTGCCTCGGTGAATTGAGTTTGCTGCCATGAGGGGCGGGCAAGCAGTCGATCGCACCAAGCTTGAATTTTTGGATAGCCGTCTAGGGACACATCAACCCAAGATAGCAAGGGCACGACGGTGCCGGCAACGCACTCGGCAAACGTGACAGTGTTGCTAGCGAAAAAAGGGCGATCGTCCAACAAACCTTCAAAAAATGCCAGCACAGTATTGACTTTTTCCTTCGCCTTTTCTATTGCTTGAGGTTCAGGATTTCCCCAGCCCATTTTTTCGCTGATGAGGGGGGAAAGGGCCGGCCCAAGTTCGTTAATCGTGACCAATTCTACCATTTTCACAACTGCCAAATCTTGGGGTTCTTTCGGGAGCATTGCCGGTTCGGGATACTTCGTTTCTAGATAGTCAAGAATTGCCAGAGACTCGAAGACGGTGAAGCCATCATCGACCAAAACAGGGATGCGGTGAAAAGGATTGATTGCCACAAATTCCGACTGCAAGTGATCGCCGTCCAAGTGGATTTCTATTAATTCAAAATCGAGGTTTTTTTCTAAAAGGGCGACCCACACGCGGCGGGAGTTGGTGGAAATGGGAGTGTGATAAAGTTTCATAGCTGGTGGGGGTAATTATTGAAAGGTAATATAGCAATCCTCGCATCAGTTTCAATAACTGGTTAACTGGTTCCCAGGCAGAGCCTGGGAACCGATGTCCAGAGGCTCTGCCTCGGCCCAGACTATGGAGGCAGAGCCTCCGGATATGCGTTACCAGGCAGAGCCTGGTAACGAGTATAAAAACTAAATTAAAATTCCCTTAATTCCTTAATATCTGCCGAATTTCGCTGCTGCTAATTGTGATGGTGGCTGACATTTGCCTTATCTCTGCTCACTTTACGATTAATCAGTATATCATCCCACCAACTTCTAAAGCTCCTTTTATTGGCGGATTATTGGCTCATATTGACTTCCTGACGCACAGACGAGGTAATCGCCTCTACTAGAAATAATCGCTCACTAAGTGACAAATTCCTGGTTAATTCTACCAATTCTTGAAACGATATTTTTTTGGATATTTCTGAAAATTTATCATTCTGAGCTGGCGAAGAAACCTCACCATAACTTAAAGTTTTGACTGAAGTATTCTGAGCTAAAGTTGTCGTCATGTCTGCGTGGAGAAGCTCTAAAAATTTAATATCGTTCCCTAGATCGGCAGCCTCATCCTCATCTACATCTTCAATTACTTGCAAACGTTCTTTATAGGCATTGATTTGATGTTCAATGGCTTCTATAATAAACCTTAAATCTTTAAATGATAAATTCATGATACTTGCCTTGGTAAGAATAAATACTCATTGGCCGACTTGAGTTGAAAATACCCAAAAGATTATTTTTTCCGATGCAGGTAATTTGATATAAAAAACTAATCAAATATACTATTAATTATATTAGGATGTTGGGTTTATCTACTTACACCCAACCTCCTCTTAACTTATTCTATTTTACAGAAAAATGTGCCTATGAGGTGAAGTGCCTCTTTGTATTTTTCTAGAGTCATCGGTCTACTGGGCTGGAATAACCAATGACCGTCCCGGTCATTCACTAATTCCAGTTCTGGTGGAATGTCAGTGCCGAGGTCTAATTTATACCAATTTTTTCCTGAGCCTGGACTCTCAAAGGTTGATATTCCTTCTGACCGAGACATTCCTCCTGACAACCTTCCTTCTTCTAAAGTAGGCATAACCCATAATTCATCTTGCTGTTCATAAACGGTAATATCTTTATTGGGTCTGACATTATCCATTCTAGGTGAACTAGCATTCCCCTGTCGATACAGCGCAACGGGTGTTTTAGGCATCTTTAATCTCCTGAAATTGTAAAAAATTAACTGTCACGCAGGGTTAGGTTTTTGGGTATAACCTCGCATGTGAGTACAGAGGCACGGGGGCCTTATAGATTGAGCGTTTAGTTAATTTCGCTTCAGAGTTAAAGTTATGCCTATGCTAAAAACCGTTACCAAAATAACAGGGCAGGCCCTAAAGCCCGCCCCATCAAACGATCGACTATCGATTAGTAATCGAAGTCGCCGCCGCCCATGCCGCCGCCAGCGCCTGCTGCAGCGCCATCCTTCGGTTCAGGCTTGTCAACGACGATGCACTCGGTTGTCAGCACCATACCAGCAATAGATGCGGCATTTTGCAGAGCAGAACGAGTCACCTTCGCAGGGTCAACGATACCAGCTTCAAACATATCGACAAACTCATTTGTCGCTGCGTTGAAACCAACGTTGAACGGCTTTTCTTTGACGCGCTCAGCAATCACAGCGCCATTCAAACCAGCGTTTTCAGCAATCCGCTTCAGAGGAGCAGCCAGAGCCCGTGCCACAATCAAAGCACCGGTCAATTCTTCGCCCTTCAGGCTGCTGTTAGCCCACTCTTCCAATTGAGGAGTTAGGTGAGCCAAAGTTGTACCGCCACCGGGGACAATTCCTTCTTCTACTGCTGCTTTGGTTGCGTTGATTGCATCTTCCAAACGCAGTTTGCGATCCTTCATTTCTGTTTCGGTAGCCGCGCCGACTTTGATGACTGCGACGCCGCCAGCCAATTTGGCCAAACGTTCTTGCAGCTTTTCTTTGTCGTAGGAAGACTCGGTTTCGTCCATTTGACGGCGAATTTGTTCGCAGCGGGACTTGACGGCGGCTTCGTTACCTTCGGCAACAATTGTGGTGCTGTCTTTGGTGATGGTGATGCGGCGGGCTTTGCCGATCATGTCGAGCTTGGTATTTTCCAGTTTCAAACCGGCGTCTTCGGTGATTAGTTGACCGCCGGTCAATACGGCGATATCTTCTAACATGGCTTTGCGTCGATCGCCAAAACCGGGTGCTTTAACAGCAGTCACGTTCAACACACCGCGCAGTTTGTTGACAACGAGGGTAGCTAAAGCTTCTTTCTCAATGTCTTCTGCAATGATCAACAGCGGGCGGCCGGAACGAGCTACTTGTTCGAGCACGGGTACTAAATCTTGTACCAGAGCAATTTTCTTGTCTGTCAGCAAGATGAAGGGTTCTTCGAGAATCGCTTCCATCCGTTCAGTGTCGGTGACGAAGTAGGGAGAGATGTAGCCTTTGTCGAAGCGCATCCCTTCGGTGATTTCCAATTCGGTGGTCATAGACTTCCCTTCTTCCAGGGAAATCACGCCTTCCTTGCCCACCTTGTCCATTGCGTTAGCAATCATTTGGCCGACTTCATCGTCGTTACCAGCAGAGATGGAGCCGACTTGAGCGATGGCTTTGGAATCTTCTACTTGTTTGGCGTGTTCGGCAATTTTTTCTACCAAAAACGTGGTTGCTTTGTCAACACCGCGCTTGAGGGCGATCGCATTTGCGCCGGCTGCTACGTTACGCAGACCTTCTTTGACCATTGCGTGAGCCAAAACGGTAGCAGTTGTTGTACCGTCGCCTGCTGCGTCGTTGGTTTTGGAAGCTGCTTGACGGATCAGGGCAACGCCTGTATTTTCTACGTGGTCTTCTAGTTCGATTTCTTTGGCGATGGTAACACCGTCATTGACGATCTGAGGAGCTCCGAATTTCTTTTCGAGAACCACGTTACGGCCTTTGGGGCCGAGGGTTACGGCCACTGCTTCGGCCAAAATGTCCATACCGCGTTCGAGGGCGCGACGTGCATTTTCGTTGTAGATGATACGCTTAGCCATAGTTTTTGGGGATGAGAGGGTTTGAGATTTTGGATTGGGGATGATGGATTTTAGTCATTTGTCCCGTGTCATTAGTTGTTTGGCGGCGTTCGCTTTAAACTAATGACTGATGACTAAGGACTGATGACTAATGATTAATTAGTTAACGATCGCCAGAATGTCTTTTTCTGCAAGCAAGACGTATTCGTCTGTGCCGAGTTTGATGTCGGTGCCGGCGTACTTCGAGTAGAGAACTTTGTCGCCGACTTTGACTTCCATTTCAATGCGGGTGCCGTCGTCATTGCGCTTGCCGGGGCCCACGGCCGCGACTTCGCCTACTTGGGGCTTTTCCTTAGCTGTGTCGGGCAGAAGGATGCCGCCGGCGGTTTTTTCTTCGCTAGCGCTTACTTTCACGAACACGCGCTCGCCTAACGGTTTAACGGTAGAAACACTCAGTGATACTGCTGCCATAAATAAATCTCCAGATTACAGATTGTCGTGAGTCAGTCGTCAGGGGTCACGATGAAAGCAACAGCGGACTACTTACAACTGACATATTAGCACTCTCGGCTCCTGAGTGCTAATTTAGCTTTAGTCAGGGGCGATCGCAACTTAGTTGTCAGTACGGGTTCCCGAACCGAGAATGATTTGAAGGGAAGGAGAGGGTGAGAGAGGGAGAGAGGGAGAGGGGGAGAGAGGGAGAGGGGGAGAGAGGGAGATGGGAGAGATCCAGAAGCGAAAAAGCCCGGATTTCGACTGGTTATGCCTTTAAAACTTGCCTCTTGCTTGCCCTCAATTTCTGAATAGTAAAAAACCTACCCTTGAGACGGGAGGGAGTGGGGGCTGTGGTGATGACTTTCGATCGCTAACCAATTACTTTTGATTGATGAAGACAATGACAGAAAATAACGAGGAATCTTGCAGCCAAGGCTTGAGCGCTTGCGTCCAAAGCCTGGGAATCGCTCAAATCGAGCGGCATATTTTTATCTGTGCCGACCAAACCGTGCCCAAGTGCTGCGATCGGCAAACCAGTCTGGAGGCGTGGAATTACTTAAAAAAACGCTTGCAAGAATTGGGGCTCGACAAGCCAAGTGCCACTCGACCAACCTGCGTTTTTCGCACGAAAGCCAATTGCCTGCGAGTGTGCGCGTCTGGCCCGATTATGGTAGTCTATCCAGACGGAGTGTGGTATCGCGACGTTACTCCCCCCGTCATTGAGAGAATTATTCAGGAACATCTCCTCAACTCCAAGGTCGTTCAAGAATACGCTTTCTTGACTCATCCTTTGCCTGTGCCTTCTGAGGCCCAGCCAAACATTTAATTATAGCGCTGTTAAAGTACAGGGTTATAATTAAATGTTAAGTTTCAAGGTTAAGGGTGAGAAATTTAGACGGTTGGGCGTCCGGGCGATCGCACCTGCTACAGCTCAATAAAACTGTAGTTAGGTTCTTGTCTTCCTTGTGCGCCTTCCCGTGTTCCTTGTGTTTCTCAAAAGGTACAGTAAAAAAAAATCGATCGGAGTAACTGTGAAATTTTGTGCAAAAATTTCTCAGTGGCCGACACTAAGCAGGTTGCCAAACTACACTAGAAACAGTTAAATACGTAAGTAGGGAGTCTGCTTAAATTTCTCTATATCAGAAGTATCATTTAAAACCGGGGCATTAACCTGAAATTGAACCGATCGAGATTAAAGATATTTAACTTGCGCTCTGTTAGAGTAATCCCTAGGACGGGCTTTTCTTAGACATTTCCCTTATAAATTAGACAATTGGTGTATACGGGAATAATTCACCTAACCAAACCCAGATATGTCCAAATATGTACCACCAAGA
>NZ_JAUBOZ010000182.1:0-7637 GCF_036700475.1 Microcoleus sp. T2B6
ACTTGAAGCCTCCCATGTCTATAAATGACTATACTTTTACCAGCTATGAGGAGATAAGATATAGCATTTCTCAGTAACATGAGGTGTTCTTGGGCATAGGGCATAGCGCATTGGGCATTGGGCATAGGCATAGGACTCGCCCCCATACCTCACCACGCTTGAGAAGCGCTATAACTCTAATTATGTTTGTAGTGACCACGAAAGCCCTCAAAATTCTCAACGGGGGATATCAAACAATTTTATGATGGGTAATTAACCGAACTAGATTTAAAATAATCAATCACTAATCACCAATTACCAATCATTAATCACTCATGACTCCTGAGTAATAAACATCTCCATAAATTAACTTTCAACCTTCAAGTAGCAAAGATTTTAGTTGATTTTTCGGAGATGTTTGATGACTAATGACTAATGACTAATGACTAATGACTGTTGACTGTTGACTGGGGAATTGATGACTAATGACTAATGACTGTTGACTAATGACTAATGACTGTTGACTGTTGACTAATGACTAATGACTAATGACTAATGACTAATGACTACTGACTCATGACTAAAATTGTTTCATCGCTCTTTCCATATCCCGCTTGTCTTCGCGTTTCTTCAAATCTTCACGCTTGTCGTACAGTTTTTTCCCTTTACCCAAACCGATATCCAGTTTTACCCAGCCGCCTTTCAAATACATTTTTAACGGCACTAAAGTCAACCCTTTTTCTTCCACTTTGCCGATTAATTTGCGAATTTCCTGCTTGTGCATCAGCAATTTACGTGTGCGGCGGGGCTCGTGATTAAAATAGTTGCTAGCACTTCTCCAAGGCGAAATGTGAACGTTGATCAGCCACAGTTCCCCGTTCCGAACTAAACCATATCCGTCGCGCAAATTGGCTTTTCCTTCCCGAATAGATTTGACTTCGGTTCCCTTCAACTCGATTCCCACTTGGTATGTCTCTATAATTTCATAGAGATGGCGCGCTTGTCGGTTATCGCTAACAATTTTGTATCCTGGGCTTTTTTCGCTCATTTTTACCTCCGATAAAATTAATTATTATAACGCTAGCTTCTCTGTAGAGAAAATCGAAGCTTGACAAAACTTAAATAATCGGTCTGGACATTACCAATTTGGCTGAGCTAAGATGTCACCAACGTGAATGTCAAGCGGTATCATGCAGCGCACCAATATCACTGATTCTGCAATTCCAGATTCTGTTACTCCTCATCCTGCGGTTTATTTGGTTTGGCTGGCTCCTTTTTTGCTGGCGCTTGCTTGGTTTTCGGCCAATATCTCGGCTGTTAAGTGGCTGTTATCCTCGTTTGTTGAGATACCCACACTGTACAAGATAGTAATTGGCTTTCTGATTGTAGCATTAGTAGTGCGATCGATTGGGAACTCGGATCGCCCGCCCGGATTTTCGCCCCATTTCGTTTTGAGGCGAGATCCGCTGCTATTGATGTTGGGTGCGGGTATTTGCTCGATCGCCCTTCAGTACATAATTGATATCAAACAACTTACTGTCCTGCTATTTATCCTCGGAACTTACGGGCTGTGCGGCTTATTGGTAGAGCAGAACTTTTGGCAAAAAAACTTGCCAGTTGCGGGCTTGCTGGCTTGTATTTTACCATTCAACAGTCAGTTTAATAGCGCATTAGGTTTGCCGGCGCGAGTGCTGACTGCTCAGGTAGTAGAACAGTTGCTCTCAATGCTGCACGTTGGGGCTATTTCTTCTTATGATATTATCCTTTTGGAAAACGGCATCGCTCACGTTGACGTGCCTTGTAGTGGCATTAAAACTCTCTTAGTCGGAACGCTATTTTTGCTAGCTGCTACCTGGCTGGAAGCGCGTAAATTGAGCTTAAGATGGCTAGCAGTCGGCGCTGCTAATCTCTTAATGTTGGTGTGTGCTAACACTGCGCGGGTTGCCGTGTTAGTCCTGGTTTCAGAAGTTTTTCAACAGCCAAACATAGCACAAATTATGCACGTTCCTCTGGGAATTGTCGGTTTAGTATGTGCTTGTTTTGTGACGTGGTTAATGCTGCAACGAGTACCGAAATTTCAGCCAGAAAAAACCAGCGGTATTTCTGGAAAACCCAACTCAGAAATACTCGAAAACCACCCTTTAGCCAAACTAGGAATAATTGCAGCAGTCACAGTTTTGGCAGTCATGGCTCAACTGTCTCATGTAGAAACGTCAAAAATGGCGATCGCACCTTTAACATTACCTGAATACATTAAATCCGAGTCGATTCCCCTCAATCCTAGCGAACAAAAATTCTTTGGCAACTATCCAGACACGCAAACACAAAAAATCAGATTTGTCGCCGGCAACTTGCGCGGTTCCATGCTCACAGTAGCGAGCACATCCTGGCAAACTTATCACGCCCCCGAGTTGTGTTTTGTAGCCAGCGGAATTCCCGTCAATGGCATAGAAAAAAAACAACTAACTCCTTCAGTAACAGCGCGCTGGCTGTCTCTCAAAAACAACCAATTATCAGCAGCATACTGGCTGCAATCTGCACAGCAAACTACCGATAACTTCATGTCCCGTATCGGCAGCGACCTCACCCACAAAAATCACAATTGGGTGCTAGTTTCCATTTTATTTGACAGTTCGTTACAAGCCGAAAATCAGGAAGTAAAAGAGTTGGCGAGTAATGTATACACTACCGTTAAAAAAAGCTTACAAGGAGAAATAAATGAAAATCAAACAGGTATTTGATGGAATTTTTAAAACAATTTTTTGGGTCTGGAATTTGACATTTTTATCGATTGTTTACTTGGGAATTTTGCCTATTATAGGAGGGCCATTAATTAAGGCGACAATCGATGGCATCATCCCGCTAGAGTTTTCTTTGACGATGGCAGCTACCATCGCAGTACCCACTGTATGTACAGTAATAGGAGCTAGGCGTTTTGGCAAGCAACCCCTACAGCTAATGCGTTGGTTTTACGGCGTAGAAGCACCGCTATTTTTGCTGTGTTTGCTCCGCTTGTTCCTGCTGCGAGAACTCACCCCAGCTAGTTCTCAAATCATCGCTACTATTGCTTTGTGCATAGCAGCATTTTCAGTGGAAATGCTGTACGGATATCTGGGTAAAAGAGAAAATGTTCAAAATATTTTCGATTCCCAGAATTCCCATAATAAACAGCCTCGTTTTTTCAGGTTGATCGGAGAAAAGCGAAGTGCGTGGCTGCAATTAGGATGTCACAGTTTAATGGTAGTAGTTGGCATTTGGGCGGCAACCTTGCTGATTTATTACGCTGTACCTGTGGCATTGTATACACTTTATGGATTCTTCTTTGTCGTCATTCAATTTTTCAAGTTTACATGGGTTTCACCATTTCTGGAGATGTTTAAATACGGGGACTGGGCCTCGGCTTTAATTTGGATACCGCTATCGTTTATATTGTTTGGTTTAACCTGTAGCTTGTTCGTTGTCATGCCTTCGCTGTACGGCTTTCTCTACATTCATTCCGGGCGGAAAATATGGCAGAGTTTTGCTGCACAATACGGGAAAAATAAAGCGCTAATCGGAAGTTTGGGAGTCATAGCAGCTTGGCTGGCTATTTTCTCCGCTTTGCAGCAGCAGCCACAAGTTGCAGTAATGAAAATGCTGGCGACTCCCCCCGCAAATGACACGGTTCGCCAAACTTTATTAGCCAAGTCTGATATGATTCGATCCGGCTTAGTTAACGCTTATTTGTCCCCTTACCGCTACCTCAGCACTGTGGGAGAAAATAACCACATTTATGAGATATACAAAAATATTTGGATTTTCCCTGACGGAGCGGCTCAAACCTTGCAGAACAGCTATAATTTTTTAATGTCGCCGTTTTTGTATCAAGGCTCTAGTGCGGATGTAGAAAAAGCGGAAAAACTCTACGGCGAATTCTTCGATACGGAACTGCAAAAAGGCGAGACAGAAGCAGTAAAACACGCGGTGCAGTCAACATCAAATCGCGAAGAAGCAAAAGCCGGTTTGCTGAATGTCAATCAAGAAAAAGTATGGCTGCAGTCGCAAGAAGTGACAGTCAAAGAAAACGGCGATTGGGCAGACGTTCAACTCTACGAAGTTTACAAAAATCAAACGCCGAACTTGCAAGAAGTATTCTACTACTTTTCCCTGCCGGAAAGCGCTGCAGTTACAGGAGTTTGGCTGGGAGATACTGGCGATTTAAACAAACGTTTTGTATTTACGGTATCGCCTAGAGGTGCCGCCCAGCAAGTCTACAATCAACAGGTAGTAGAAAGAGTCGATCCGGCTTTGCTAGAACAAATTGGCCCCAAACAATACCGTTTGCGGGCTTTTCCAATCCCGGCTAAACGAGAATTTACCCCAACTGAAGGGCCAACGGAAATGCACCTGTGGCTTACCTACAAAGTCATGCGCCAGCCCCAGGGTTGGGCGATGCCTGTTTTGGCTGAAAAACGCAACATTTTTTGGAACCAAAATACTCGCCGCACGATCGCCGGGAAAGAGGTAAAATACAGCGGGAAAGAAGCCAGAGAAACTTGGCTGCCCCCCTTTTTGCCCGCAGTCGCACAGCAACCGCTAACCGCGCAGCAGGCGATTCTACCGGGAGGAAATATCATTTCTGCTAAGCCGCTGGCTGATGCAAATTACTCGTTACCCCAAGGCAAGAAATTTGCAGTTATTCTCGATACTTCCCGCAGCATGGCGGTGGCAAGTAAGGAAGTAAAAGAGACTTTTGAATGGTTGAAAGCTAATGCAGCAGGCAAAAACGCTGTTGATTTGTATGTCGCTAGCGCTGCAGGAATGCCACCTAAGTTGGTGGAAGATGTACGCAATTTCGATGCGGCAAAGGTGACATTTTACGGTACAATCCAGCTCAAAGATATGCTGCAACAGTTTGCACAGTTGCGGGGCGATAAAAGTTACGATACTGTATTTTTGGTGAGCGATCGCCACAGTTACGAATTGTCGGACGATCGCAAACTTAAACTTTCCATCTCTTCACCCCTATGGACAGTGCATTTGGGAGGTTTGCCCCCCGGCTACGACGACGCAACTTTAAAGGCTATTCAAGATAGCGGTGGTGGAGTGGCTACAGATATGAAAGAGGCGATGCAGCGAGTAGCAACAACAGCAGCTTCGGGCGAATCTACAGTTAGCGTTGTTGACGGCTATGCTTGGAGTTATGCCAAAACCCCGCAGTCGAAAAAAATCGCCAAATCGGCGGCAGTTGTAGAGTCCAAAAATGCCGGAAATGAAGGCTTTAAACCGATAGCGGCGCGGCAGTTGATAACTGCACTTAGCAAGCAGAAAAGTTCCAGTCAATTAACGCAACTGGATGCGATGCACGCAGTAGCTAAAAATTTCAAAGTGGTGACTCCTTATTCTTCGATGATTGTGTTAGTTAATGACGCGCAAAGGGAGCAACTAAAAGCTGCAGAAGCTAAGAGCGATCGATTTGACAGAGAGGTAGAATCCGGTAAGGAGGAGTTGAGTAAGCCGAATAATCCTCTGAATGTTTCAGGGGTTCCTGAACCGGAAGAATGGCTACTGTTGACGGTAGGTGCGATCGGGCTTTTGGTGATTTTTCTCCGTCAGCGGCGCGCGAAAATGGTAGGTTGAAAGATGGTTCGGCGGTTGAAACCGCTCCTTGTCAAACAAAGTCTGCCTCCGCAGACTAAGAGAGTGAGGGGGTATTTAAGCCGGACTTGATATCAAATGTTAATCTACAGTCGTCTTGAGACGACTTGAGCTATGAGACAGGGGTTGAAACCCCTGTCGGACTTAGCTAATAACGCATAACTAATCTATTTCTACAAAAACGCGATCGCCCTCAATCTTTACCGGATAAGATTCCAGGGCATCGCTGGGTGCATTCAAACATTTACCAGTATCTAATTTGTACTGATACTTATGAAACGGACAGGTAATGATACCGCTGCTTACCTTACCCATGTCGATCGGATATTCTAAATGAGTGCAAGCATTGCGGTAACAAGTGACATTCATGCCTTGACGATTCAAAATCACTGAAGTTTCGTCAACTTTTACCTTCAAGACACCCGATTCGGGAACTTGATTTAGTCCTGTTATCTCTACCCACATATAATCTTTCTCGGTTTCAATAAATTATTGCAAATTCAATGACGATCGCCCGAAAGACATAGTGAACAACGAGCGATCGCGGTCTCATTCTAACGCCAACACCTCTTAAAGTCTGAATTGACTGTAGAAGCTGTTGGCGGTAATTCACGCCCGCAAAGAATGTTATATCACCCCTACAGCCGCAGGTAACGCATGAGAATGCTCATAACTTCACCGGGCTTTTGGGCAGGTTGCAGCGGGCTCCACTCGCTGACAGAGGCAAAACCCAAACAGTAAAGGATGCGAATGATGCTCCTCACCGCTTTGGGAGAACCTATCAGCAGGATTTTGACGGGTTCTCGATCGGGTGGCGGAGGCTCTGCTACAGGTACTGTCGCTGTAGCACTATCGGTTGCTGGGGGATTGGCAAGGAAGTTTTTCGACATAAGCGTTTTTTGTGTTCGCAGTGAACGATAATGTTGCCTATAAGCAACATTATCATTCTATCCTCAATGTTGCCTAGAAGCAACATTTACGAAGAGATCGCCCTCTGAGACAATCTGAGGCATGGCAAAAGCAGGCAAAGCACTCAAGCAGGTGCTGGAAACTTATAACATCAGTCAAAATCGCTTGGCTGTGACAATGGGCGTAGCACGTTCCAACATTCATCGTTGGGTCAATGAAAGTAGAGATCCCGTAGCAGAGGCAGTGTTGGACATTCGGAAAGCACTATGGCAAATTAACCCCGATGCCGCAGGGGAGTTCATTCGTTTGTATTTAGATGATTTGGAGGAAAAACTCGAAGAGTAATAATGTCCACAATCTTTACTTAGCTGCGAGCTTCTGAGAACATAGAAGCCATGAGTAAGGCAGGAAAGGCGCTGAAGCAGGTTTTAGAAACCTATGGCATCAGCCAAAATCAATTGGCAGCGACTATGGGCATTGGACGATCGAGCATTAACCGTTGGGTTAACGAGAATAGAGATCCGGCATCTGAAGCGGTTCTAGAGATTCGCAAGGGATTACAGCAAATTAATCCCGATGCAGCAGGGGATTTTATTCGTTTGTATTTAGATGATTTGGAGGAAAAACTCGAAGAGTAATAATATGGGCGATCGGCCTTAAATGCAGCAAGGGCGATCGGGTGCGACAATCTCCATAGCTCAGAAGTTAACCGTTTTCCTCGCCATTTCCCAGGTACAACCTGACGAATTCATCAGCCGCCTCCCGATTGAATGTCTGCAATGCTTGCTTAATCGCAAATACCGCCTCAGCAGATGGGTCTCGTTCTTCGCTCACCCAACGGCTAACGTTTGAGCGATCGATTTCCATCTTGGCCGCCAATTGATATTGACTGATATCGTATGCCTCTAATATTTTTTTGAGGGCTTTTCCTGCTCTTCCCATGCTCCCGATTGTGTCAGAGAGTCATGCTCCTGTAAACGTTGCTGATTGTCACCAATTGCGGTAAACTTTGTAGATTAAGTGCGATCGTTTTTTCCCTCTCAATTTAATTGTATGGCTCGTCAAATAGCTGGCAAAAGTATAGTCATTTATAGACATGGGAGGCTTCAAGC
>NZ_JAUBOZ010000183.1:0-7633 GCF_036700475.1 Microcoleus sp. T2B6
ATGACTAATGACTAATGACTAATGACTAATGACTAATGACTAATGACTAATGACTAATGACTAATGACTAATGACTACTGACTATGTTTCGTGCAGTTCGTAAGCAGCGACAATCCGCTGCACTAGAGGATGTCGCACCACATCCGCCTGAGAGAATTCGCAGAACGCAATGCCCTCAACGTTGCGTAGAATGTTTTGGGCGACTGACAATCCCGACTGTTGGTTTGGCGGCAAATCTGTTTGAGTGATATCCCCCGTTACTACCATTCTCGATCGAAAGCCCAGACGAGTCAACACCATTTTCATCTGAGCCGGCGTCGTATTTTGAGCTTCGTCCAAAATTACGAAAGCATTGCTGAGAGTGCGCCCCCGCATATAAGCTAAAGGAGCTACTTCGATCAAGCCTCTTTCCATTAAATCGGCCATTTTTTCAGGGTCGATCATTTCTTGCAGGGCGTCGTAAAGCGGGCGCAAATATGGATCGACTTTTTGCTGCAAATCTCCCGGCAAAAACCCTAATTTTTCGCCAGCTTCCACGGCTGGCCTTGTTAAAATTAGCCGTTCGTACTGCTTGCTCAACAGCGCTTGCACGGCGAAAATAGCTGCTAGAAATGTTTTGCCAGTACCAGCGGGGCCAATGCAAAATGTCAGGTCGTGCGTGCGTACTGCTTGGACGTATTGCCGCTGCTTGAAGGTTTTGGCTCTAATTTCTTCGCCGCGACGGGTTCTGGCGAGAACGTCTCGCTGCAAGTCTTGTAAATCGCCTTGGCGGTTGCTATCCAAAGCTTGGCGCGCCGTCTGGATTTCAACTCCGGTAATATTTTTGCCGGATTTCCAATAGTCGGAGAGCGATCGCACTAATTTATGACACAATTCTACTTGACTTTTTGTGCCAGAAATCAGCAGTTCTTGCCCTCGCATTACCAGGGTAGCACCGGTTTGCTTAGAGATCATTTTCAGGTTTTCTTCTTGATTACCGGCCAGCGACATTGCACTTTGAGTGCTCGGTAACTCTATTGTTAGTTTTTCATTCATGCCAACATAATCTCCTCCAAATAAGCAATTAAAAGTTAACAACTAAACGTTCAACCCGTCACTATTTGCGAACAAAAAGACGCCCGTTACTAGGTTTTACCTAGTATCTAAGGCGTCTTTTAGATTTAGCTCCCAAATGAGTTTGGTGCTTGAGGCACAAATCAAATCTCCCTTCTATTAAGTCAGGCAATTTTAGATTTTAGATTTGAAATTTTAGATCTTAGATTAACCTGATGCCGCTGACATTTGAAATTTTAAATTTTACATTTGTTTCCGATCGCAAAACCGGCAATTTCAAACCAAACGGAGCTTGTAATACAAAGTCTACAACAGGCAATCTAAAATCTAAAATTCTTTCTTGGCTCTGCAGTTAGTTAATAACCGCAGGGCTGTTTCATTCTCACCAAAAACATGAATTTTGACTCTTGTAGTGCTACCCCTACTCCCCGTGCCTACCCCCGACCTAGAGGATTCGATCAGCAGATCAGACCAAGAGGGCCGGCACGGGGGCACGGCCCCTACCGAGAATGAAACAGCCCTGGTTAATAACCGGGAGTATTTCTGCTCGTTCTAAACGTAGGTGTGTTAGTACGGCGAGGTTGTTCTCTCGGAGTTCTGCTAGCCAAGGGACTCGGCGACGGAGGTGGCGTCCGGGGTCGGAAGTCGCCTCGCGGCTCCCGCGAGCCACGATCTGGGCGGTCGCGATCCGGGCGATCGCGATCGCCCCTGGGCGGGCCAGATCCACGATCGCCCGCTTCACCATCGTATATATCTAAGTAGAGGGACTGACCCGCCGTCTGCGCCACCGCTTCGAGCGTAGTCCTAATTGCCTGAATATTGCGTCCACCCCTACCGTAAACCCGGCCTTTGTCCGGATCTTCAAAAGCAAGCCTAACCCAGACCCGCGATTGGCGCGGGTGCAGTTCGCAATCAACCCGCAAAGAGCCGGGGGTCTCTAAAAAAGGCCCAATTAAAAACTTAACCAGTCCAGCATAGTTGGGACTAGCTGACTGTTGCTGTGCTGGATTCAACGTTAGCTCCGGCTCCGACTTGTTCAAATACATGGGCTTTTCTCAGGATGTCACGCACGGTGTCAGTTGGCTGAGCGCCGTCTTGCAGGCGCTTGACAATCGCTGGAACATCCAGCCTGGTTTCGTTATTTCTGGGGTTGTAATAGCCGAGCTCTTCTAGGGGACGGCCGTCGCGGCGAGTAGAACTGTTCATCGCTACAATCCGGTAGCTGGTCTCGCGTTTTTTCCCGTATCTCTTCAATCGCAGTTTGATCATCTTCTTGCACAATAGTCTTGTTCCAATTCTAAGCTATTTTGTCAGTGCTCCTTCCTCGAACCCCAACTCAACCCCTATTTCTTAACCTCCGACCAAAATATCGCTACGATTTGCTGCCCCCAAGGCAGGTCTGGCGCCGTCAATGTGCGGTGTAATTGCTACTGGTAAAATCGATGCAGTTCCCCATTGCTGCACCAATTTTTGCAAAAATATATCTTGCTGCGCTCTCAAAGAGTCCCAATCGGTGCCGCGATTAATAATTGCAAACCAAACTAAACCCCGATCGCGCGTGGGTATAGCTCCAGCCAAAGCAATCACCGTGTCCAAAGTACCAGTTTTCACCACAGCCGATCGCGGAATGTGCCGATGTTCCACAGTGCCTTTATCGCGCCCGGACACCGGAAACAAGTCAGCAATCGTCAGCCCAGTAGTCTGAAGGTTGCGGGCGATCGCCTGCATCATCCCACAAGCCGCCCTCGGAGACATCCGATTTTCCACTCCCAATCCCGAACCGTTAACTAATTGAAGTTCCTCCTCCGGCACCCCCGCGGCCCAAGTCGCTTGCTGCTGCACTATTTTTGCCCCGCCCAAATCGTCTGCCAGCATCTGAGCCATTTCATTGTCGCTGTGGACGTTCATCTGCTTGAGAATTTCGGCTAAAGGGAGCGATCGGCGCTTCAGCAGCAAACGCCCCGAAGTCACAAATTTCTCAGCAATGACCCTGCCGGCCACCGTTACTTGCGGCTTTCTAGTTCCTGGAGCCATCTTAGAATACATTGCCACCACGTCCGCAGGCCAATTGCTACCCTCAAGAGCTTGCCGCAGTATCTCCCCCGCCACCAAAGGATCGGACTGATAATTCATGCGGAAATTCCCTGTCACCACCAAATTTCCCGCCACGCGCTCGATACCCATTTGATTGAGAGCATTGCCAACGGCGATCGCCTCCTCCCACACAAACAGCGGATCGCCCCCGCCGCTGACCACCAAATCTCCCTGCAACACCCCATTCCTAATCGGCCCAGTTCCCCGGAACCGCGTTTCAAACTGATAATCAGGGCCCCAAGTCTCCAGCGATGCCAGAGAAGTTGCAATCTTAGTCAGCGAAGCCCCAGGCATCAGCGTCTTCCCCTGCTGACTTACCAGTGGCACCATTCCCGCTTGCACCCAAATTCCCTGATTTCCATCAATCAGGTTTTTGTCTTTCAACTGTTTCAAATATTCCCGTACCGTCGCTTCAGCAGGCAAGTCTGGATTTGCCGCATTTATTCCCCCAAAAGCCAAATCTTCGGCCACCACTAACCCGGGTATCCCTCCCCGCCAAGCCAGCACGGACGCAGCATTAGGCGCGGCACTGCCTACCCCAGCCATGTCGAGCCACAGAGATATCATCCCTGAGCTAAATAAATCCAGCATTTTTTACTCCTAAAGTCATGTAAACTATTGCATTGATTTTTTCAATTTGCAGCCAAAAATAGTAAAGTAGTGACAAAACAAGTTCTATCAGAGTAGTCGGAAATGAGAATTGTCCGATCGCCCTAGCGAGCCGATTTTAGTTCTTTATTCAGACTTGTGGATTCACGCTCCTGACTTCCTGGTAGAATTTTTAGTGTTTCTCAAACATTGGTCAATGGGATCGACACGCGCAAGAATTGCAATAGACGCTATGGGTGGGGATCATGCCCCCGCCGAAGTTGTAGCTGGAGCGCTTAAGGCACAAGAAGAATTAGGCGTAGAGATTTTGCTCGTGGGCGACCCGCAGCAAATAGAAGACTCGCTCCGGCAACAAGACGCGATCGGCCGCGTCTCTACAGGTCAGCTAGAAATCGTTCCTTCTGAAGGAGCGATCGAAATGCACGAAGAACCTTTGAGTGCCCTCAAACGCAAGCCCAACGCTTCGATTAACGTAGCGATGAACTTGGTAAAGCAGCAGCAAGCTGATGCTGTGGTGTCCGCCGGTCACTCCGGCGCGGCAATGGCTGCTGCCCTGCTCAGGTTGGGCCGGCTCCCCGGAATTGATCGCCCTGCGATCGGTGCGGTTTTGCCGACAATGATACCGGGCAGCGCTGTACTCATTCTCGATGTCGGCGCTAATGTGGACTGCCGCCCCAAATTTTTGGAGCAGTTCGCTCTTATGGGAACTATTTACAGCCAGTGCGTGCTGGGCGTCGCCGAACCTAAAATCGGCCTGCTCAACATTGGCGAAGAACCTTCTAAAGGCAACGACGCAGCCGTGCGAACTCACCAGTTATTGGTGGACAACCCGAACATTCCTTTTGTGGGCAATGCCGAAGGTCGCGACGTGCTGTCTGGGAAGTTCGACGTGATTGTCTGCGACGGGTTTGTCGGTAACGTGTTGTTGAAGTTTGCGGAAGCAGTGGGCGAAGTCGTAGTCCAGGTGCTTAAGGAAGAGTTGGTCAAAGGACTTCAACATCAAATTAACGACCCTATGCTGCAAAAAAGCTTGCAAGGATTCAAGCAGCGGGTAGACCACGTTGAACACGGCGGCGGTTTGCTGTTGGGCGTTGCTGGAGTTTGCATTATCAGCCACGGTTCGTCTCAAGCTGCTTCAATTTTCAATGCCATTCGTTTGGCGAAGGAGGCTGTTGACAACCAAGTGCTGGAGCGAATTCGATCGTCCAATAACCAAAGCGCTCTGGAACAAGAAGCTGTGAATTAGAGGCAGTAAGTAGGAATTAAAAATTAAAAATGTAAAATTAAAAATGTCAGCTTAAACCAACTGTTTTGCTTAAAAAAAAGTAATTTCAGAAGTTTAAAAAATAATTTTAATTGGTAGTTTTTAATTTTTAATTTCTAGATGGAACAGCGAGTAAATGGAGAGGAATGTTGCAGCAATCAGGGTTCGGCATTGCCGTCACGGGTAGCGGTTCTTGTACACCGCAGGTTTCGCTGGATAATAACGGTTTGAGTCAGATAGTAGAAACTTCTGATGAGTGGATTGGGGCGCGGACGGGCATTCGAGCGCGCAGGCTGGCGGACGATCGCACTTCTTTGTGCGATTTAGCGTCACAGGCATCGCTTCAGGCGATCGCAATGGCAGGAATTTCGCCGACTGACATTGATTTAATTATTTTGGCGACTTCCAGTCCTGACGATTTGTTTGGCACTGCCAGTAAAATTCAATATCAGTTGGGCGCGACAAAAGCTGTGGCTTTTGATTTGACAGCAGCTTGTTCGGGCTTTATTTTTGGTTTAGTGACAGCCTCGCAGTTCATTCGGACAGGGGTGTATCAAAATGTTTTGCTAATCGGAGCCGATATTTTGTCTCGCTGGGTGAATTGGTCGGATCGGGGTACTTGCATTCTATTTGGAGACGGTGCAGGTGCGGTGGTATTGCAAGCTTCAGAAGTCGATTCCTTTTTGGGATTTGAAATTCGCAGCGACGGCACACAAAATTCGTCTCTAAATTTGGCTTACAAAGCCGAGTCAAAAGAATTAATTGAGGGCGTTAGCGTCGGAATTGGCGGATTTGAACCCATCACAATGAACGGTCAAGAAATCTATCGCTTTGCCGTGAGAAAAGTGCCGGAAGTCATTGAAAAAGCTATGTTTCGGGCAAATATTAGCGCTGCTGAAATTGACTGGCTGCTGTTGCATCAAGCCAATCAGCGGATTCTCGATGCAGTTGCCCAAAGGCTAAAGATTCCCCCCGAAAAAGTAATTAGCAATTTGGCAAATTACGGCAATACCTCAGCGGCTTCAATTCCCCTTGCCTTAGACGAAGCCGTGCGTCTGGGTAAAGTTAAAGCGGGCGATACTATTGCTGCTGCTGGTTTCGGTGCAGGTTTGACTTGGGGGGCGGCGATTTTTCAATGGGGAAGGTAATACCATTTTCGATTTTCGATTTTCGATTTTCGATGGGGAATTACTGAGGAACTATGGGTTTGGAGCTGCTAAAGCAGTTTCATTATTTTTGGGAACTGGTATAATGTTTTGCGGCTTTAAACTTTGGCTAATGATTGTGGGGAGTGCGACCGCTGCATAATACAAATCCTTTAACAAGCCATACATAGGGCAAGGGGCGCAGCCGTACTCCCTCGGGACAGGAGTTCTTGACAAGTCCGCCCTGAGATTGAAAATCCTCTATTCTTCGATCGACTTTCCCCGGCTTGAAGCTTGAAAATTGTGCTACCCCTATTAATCAGATTAAAGTAGCAAAAAAAAATAAACCTGGTAAAAATCGCAGTTAGATGTTATAATTATGAGTCGCGAGTAGATAGTTCGTTAACCGAAAGATAGCGGATACCAGCGAGCGAACTTAGAAGCGGGAAAGAAAGAATTTTTGCAATCACCAATTAGCAACCACCAATTAGCAGATTACCGGAAAAATGACTAAAACAGCATGGGTATTTCCCGGACAAGGTTCCCAGGCGATCGGGATGGGTGCAGACTTATTAAACTTGCCAACAGCCAAAGCCAAATTTGAGCTCGCTAAAGAAATTTTAGGCTGGTCTGTCCCGGAAGTTTGCCAAAAAGAAGAAGCAAAACTATCTCGGACTCTCTACACTCAGCCTTGCTTGTTCGTAGTAGAAAGTATTTTGGCCGACTTAGTGCGAGAGAAAAGCGATCGACCAGCGGTAGTTGCCGGTCACAGTTTAGGAGAATACGTTGCCCTCTACGCAGCAGGCGTCTTTGACTTTGAAACCGGATTGCGCTTAGTCAAACGCCGCGCCGAACTTATGGACACTGCTTCCGGCGGGCAAATGGTGGCTTTGATCGGGTTCGACAGGCAGGAACTAGAATTGCAAATTCAATACAGCCGAGACGTGGTGCTGGCTAACGACAACAGCGAAGCACAAGTCGTGATTTCTGGAACGCCTGCAGCAGTAGAAGATTTGCTTGCCAAAATCAAAGTCAAACGCGCCGTTAAATTGAATGTTTCCGGTGCCTTTCACTCTCCCCTGATGGCATCAGTGGCAGCAGAGTTTCAACTAGCCTTAAAGTCTGCCAGGTTTTCCGATGCTAAAATGCTGGTGCTCTCGAACGCAGAACCGTCAGCCACTACCAGCGCAGCCACTTTAAAGCAGCGGTTGACCCAGCAGATGACTAAAGGCGTGCGGTGGCGAGAAATTTCCCTGCAATTGCCGCAACAAGGAATCGATCGCGTAGTGGAAATTGGCCCCGGCAAAGTTCTCACAGGTTTGATCAAACGGACTTGTCCCGATTTAGCGCTGGTAAATGTTAGCAGTTTTGCAGATTTGCCCGCGTGAACGAACCTGACGGTCAACGGAGTTAGAGTCGATAGGAGCGTTACCACTCCTACCTCTCCTTCAGAACGGAACGTGATACT
>NZ_JAUBOZ010000184.1:0-7411 GCF_036700475.1 Microcoleus sp. T2B6
ATCCGGTTGGTAGGGTAAGGTTGCTGAGGTTTAAAGCTGCTGTACCGAGATTTTTGACGGTAAAGGTTTTGTTGAGATTCGTGCCAACTATGACGCTGCCAAAGTCGATCGCACTTGTAGTACCATCTACTATATCTGTTGTGCCGTCTAATACTTGGATTTCTGGTACAGGAGTTGCTGTTACTGACGCTGAAATCGGGAAATTAAAGGGATTTTCGTCACTGTCATTATTGACAAATTCCAGCGGACCTGTTTTATTTCCTGCTGTTGTGGTATCTACTTGAATTTGCAGGTTAGTTGTACCGCCAGCGGCGACAGTTGTTTCAGGTAAATTTCCAACAATGCTAAATCCGGTTGGTAGGGTAAGGTTGCTGAGGTTTAAAGCTGCTGTACCGAGATTTTTGACGGTAAAGGTTTTGTTGAGATTCGTGCCAACTATGACGCTGCCAAAGTCGATCGCACTTGTAGTACCATCTACTATATCTGTTGTTCCGTCTAAGACTTGGATTTCGGGAGTTGCTGTGTCATCGTTGTTAATGGTTGTGGTTGCGGTAGCTGCAGTTATTGTTGAGCTTTCGGGTGCTGCGGTGGGATTGGGATTAGATAGAGTGACAATAATTGTTTCGTCACTTTCGGCAACAGTATCTCCCAAGACATCCAAAGTGATGGTTTTACTGATTTCATTCGCCGCAAAACTGATAGTTCCCGTTGCAGTAGTGGCACCTGATGTGCCGCCAATATTGTTGTAGTCGGAACTGTCAGCAGTGCCAGCAATTGCATAGTCAACTGTACTTGCAACCCCAATTCCACCGCTGCGAGTGACGGTAAATGTGAGTGGTTGATTACCGCTATTTCCTTCGGCTAAGGTAGTGGGTGATGTGGCAATTGCATAACTAATTGCATCGTTGGCGGCAATTGTGACTGTTGTCGAGGGAGTAGTTGTGCCGACAGTGCCGCCTGTAATTTTACCAAAATCGAGGGTTACGGTTTCGGCGTTTTCTGGGAGGTCGTCGGGGTTGATGGTGGCTACTACATCCTGGGTGAGGGTGGTGGTATTTGCCACAAAGGTAATAGAGATGGTGGAGAGTGTGTAATCTGCACCCGTTGCACTGCTGCTGGCGTTGATAACAATGGGTACGGTGACATCAGCGAGGGGAACTGCTGAAAGGGTGACTGGGATTGTTACTGTGTTAGCGGTGGTGTTTTCTGTGGTGCTGTAGGTAGCCGCGCCGAAGTTAACGCTGGGGAAATCATCGTCGTTATTAATAGTGGTGGTAGCATTGGTGGGAGCGGTGATGGTGGCAGCGTAACCTGTTGCAGCAGTGGGGCTGGAAAGGGTGACGATGATGGTTTCGTCATTTTCTACTGTTGTGTCGCCATTAATGTCTAAGGTGATGGTTTTGCTGGTTTCGGTGGCGGCAAAGTTGATGGTGCCTGTTGCAGCGGCGGCACCGGATGTGCCGCTGATGTTGTTGTAGTCGGTGCCGTCAGCGGTGCCGGTAATGGCATAATCAACAGCGCTGGCGACTGTGGTGACACCTGTGCGGGTGATGGTGTAGGTTCCGGTTTGGGTGCCGGTGTTGCCTTCTGCGAAGGCGGCACTATCTACTGTAATGGTATATGCGATGTCGTTGTCGTCAACGGTGATGGCGGCTGTGTCGGTGAGGATGCTGAAGGCTGTTACACCGCCATTGGTGCTGGTGTCAGCGATGCCACCATTTATACCACTTGTTGGATCCCAGGCGCGGAATGTGATGCCGTTGGAGATGGTGCCGGAGTAATTAGCACTGGGTTGGAAGTAAATGCGGGTATTGGCAGCGGCGGCGAGTAGGCGAGCACTGGTAGGGGATACTGTGTCCAAAGCGTTCCAAGTTGTGCCGCCATCGATGGTGTAGAACCAAGTGCCGTTGGTGGTGTTGGTGGCGGTGATGGCTACGCCTGCTACTGCGCCTGTGTCGGGGTCGGTGATGTTATTTTGACCGCCGCCTCCTGTTAAGTCTGCGAGTTGGGAGATGAGAGTGCCGACTGCGCCTGTGGGAACACCAGAGTCTTCGAGGATGTTGCTGAGGGTGACAACAGCATTATTGTCAAGGAGGGGGGCGGTGTTGCCTGTGATGGTGCCGTAAACATCGTTATTGTCTTGGCTATTGCCGACACCATTGGAGGGGGTGATGGCTGTGGGGGCACTTGCTTGGTCAACAGCGGTGTTGGTGGTGAAGGTGGCTCCCAATGTGGTGACTGTGGGTGGGGTAGTTGGCATTCCTTGGGTGTTACCATTAAACGGATCGGCATTAGTAGACCGCATGGCAAAAATGGCCCCACCTTTGCCTTGACCGTTGCCGCTGCCAGTGCCACCTGTCGCTGAGTTGCTAGTAAAAGTGGTGTTATTGAGGGTTAAAGAGCCTTGGCGGATAAAGACAGCACCCCCAAAACCGGCACCGCCGCCGCCAACGTTAAAGCCACTGCCGCCGCCAAAGCCGCCAAGGCCCAAGCCTTCGGAGCCGGCACCGCTGGCGCCGCCGCCGCCGCCATAGCCGCCAAAGCCATAGCTGCCGCCACCGCCGCCGCCAAAGCCGCCAAAGCCAAAGCCGCCAAAGCCGCCAAAGCCGCCGCTGCCGCCGCCGCCGCCGCCGCCAAAGCCGCCGCTGCTACCGCTGCCGCCGCCGCCGCCGCCACCGCCACCGCCAAAGATACCCCCACTACCGCCGCTGCTACCGGTGGCACTGGCGCCAGTGCCACCACCGCCGCCAAAGACGCCACCGCCGGCACCATTCCCCCCAATGGCGGAGTTGCTTGTGAAGTTCACATTACTCAGCGTCACCGTCCCGTCAGAAATAAACAGTCCGCCCCCCATACCGGCAGCCCCGCCACCGCCATCGAACCCATTTCCGCCTTGCGCCCGTCCCCCCCTGATGGTGAGGTTAGATAAAGTAACACTTCCAGACTTGATAAAGAAGGGACGAACATCCCCGCCATTATTTATACTGTCATTATTGACATCCCCACTGACACTAAACCCACCCCCATTAATTACAATATTGCTGTCAATGGCGATGGTGGGATCTGCGGTAAACCGGACATTATTTTGCAGAGTAATGGTGTCATCATCGGCTGTGCTATTTGCTTGATTAATTGCCCAGCTTAGGGTGTTAATCACCCCTGTGCCGTTATCAGTTGTCTCGCTGACAATAAAATTTGCCAGCACATAATCGTAATTTTGCACCGCCTCAGCCCAAAAGGGCACTGTGGTTTCAACAGCGCCAGATACGATTTCTAAATCCCAATCGCCACCTTTTTTTGAATTGCCGGTTTTGTCGTTACTTGCGGCAATATCCGCGCCGGTGATTTCACTCAGGGTTGCAATGAAAGAGGAATCAGCCGCTACATCACAGCCATACAATAAAATGTCCGCATTTTCACTCAAATTAGCTCGCCATTGCTGCAATAAATTTGAGTAGCTTCCCACGTTTTCGCTGTTAAGGTGGGTTGCACCAAGTTTTAAACTACCCTGACTGCCGTGTGAAAGAATATGTACCGCGCTAAGATTAGAAGTGTCGGCCAGTATTTCTGTAATTTGCTCAATGCCATCGCGGGTTTGATCCAGCACCACAACTTGCGTACCTGCGGGAATGTCGGCTACGAGTTGCTGGTAATTTTGTACAGTAGGATCGACAATGATAATTTGCTGGGCTGCGAGATTGATTGATTCAGTCATGGTTTTAGTGGGAAATTAAGTGAGAAAACAAAAATGATTTTTTGTATCGGAAATGTGCTAACTCCCGAAGAGTTAAACTGGGTGAATTCTCACCTTCAAAATGGTGAGTTTGTTGATGGTAAACTCACTGCTGGTGTGGGAGCATCGGTGAAGAATAACCTGCAATTAAAAACCGATTCTCTTCTGGTGCAGGAACTCAATAAGGTTATCATACCAGCTCTCTGGCGCGCACAACCTTTTCAAATGGCGGCGCGACCAAAGATTATACGCGATGCTATTTTTAGTAAATATGAACCAGGGATGAAGTATGGGACGCATATTGATAGGGCTATGATGGGTGAAAGTTATATGATGCGGACTGATCTTTCTGTAACCATATTCTTGAGTCCCGCATCCAGTTACAGCGGTGGGGAGTTGGTGATAGAAAATCCGCATGGTGAGCAAGCTGTAAAGTTAGATGCAGGAGCCTTGGTTGTGTATCCTTCTACATCTTTGCATCGCGTGGAAATGGTGACGCAAGGTGTTAGGTTGGCGGCAGTTACTTGGGTGCAAAGCCTGATCCGCGATGCTCATCAGCGGGAGATTTTACTTGATTTGAATACGGCGATGCAAAGCATTTTTGAAAAACATGGAAAAACTCCTGAATTTGACTTGATTTGTAAAACTTTTACCAATTTATTACGCCTTTGGGCTGAGGTTTAAAGTTGTCTATGCCGCCTTAATTGCCCGTTTCTTTTTATTTGGCGACAATGACATCGGCTCTGCTATCACTTGGTGCTTCCCAATATGAGAGGCTATTAATAGGTAATCCTTGGCCAATTTGTCGTGAATAAATGGAACCCTGCTGAAATCCCTGTTTATTTAGCTTTGGCTACAATAGCACTAGCACGGCTATTTGTTGCCTCTGTCCAAAAAGATAAACCGTCAAATCTCTCAAACAAATCGGGGGGTAAAATCGTCTTTCTGGGTTTAAATTCGACTCGGCCGCGCACTTGATGTAACCCTGTTGTTTGCAGTCTATTATCAAATTCCGGCTCTTGATATTGAACATTCTCGAAATCATGCTCGAAAGGCTCTTCGCCAATAAATTGATAAATTAGTGACATTGTTTTAGCCGGCTTTATGGTTAATAGGTCGTAATCTACCAGTAGAAGAGATGCACTCTGTTCGCTATAAAATGCTTCTTTAAGAGCGTTATAAGCATAACCCACTAAACGCGAACCTTGACTTAATGCCTCCGTGCGACTATAAACTGTAGCCCGTTCCGCTGGATTATTAAATAGCCTCGAAACATCAAAGGCGTTGCGCCGAATCAGTAGCTCAATGCTGTCCATAATCCAAGCAATGTTTCTGACACAGCAGATTACTTTAGCTTCGGGAAATAGTTCCAGAATTAATGGCAATTTGCTGCACCAAAGGCGATTGGTGTCGAAGATGATTTCTTTGTCAGCTTGCGGGTGGTAATAAGCCGAAAAGATGCTCAGAATCAGCGCCCGTTTTTGCTCGGGGGAAATAAACACCGAAAACTCATTGTCTTCGCTCATGGCTTCCAACATTCGCTCTACTAAACCCCCCACAGGGCTAGTCATGGCGGCGTGAAACCGGGGGTTTTGTCGCAGGATGGCTGCTAGTAACGTAGAGCCTGAACGCGGCAATCCCGATATGAAGTGGGCTTTCTGGGGCATCCAGTTGGAATATATTTAAGGTTGGCAAGTAGTTTGCATTTGAAAAGAAGAAAGCGATTGCTTTTGCGGTTGCTCGTTGCTGCAATATAGCACCCGATCGACATTTAAATAATCTGTGGAAACAAAACATTGCATCCAGCAGCTACAGTGTCAGATGCTGGAAGCTGGATGTTGGATAACTTTACGGAATTACCGCCTAGTTTTTCGCAAAATCTATCTTACGATAGATGGCAGTCAACTGATGGTTATGATTAGACTCTGGCGAGTTAGATAATAGTGCGTGAAGCGAAGCTATCCCGTAGGGAATCGCGGCGGATAATTATTACCTCGGTCGTTGCTTTTTGTAGCGAAATGTGATATGAGAATATACAGAAACCAAGGCTGCGTTAAATATAAGGTCGATCGACAATCAGTGCGATCGAACCTATGATAATTTGATATTCCTGCAATTGTCACTTACCAGCCAAACAATCTAATTCCCCTTGCATTTGGGCGGTAACTCGCTCGAAACAAGCATCAACATAATCGCGATCGCGCGCCGCCTCCGAACCGTACCTCTCAAATACAATCGGTTCGCACACGCGAGTCCGAATTTGCACGGGTAAAGGCAGGTTTGGCAAAGGCCCAATACTCAATCCCCAAGGCAATCCTAAATACACAGGCAATACCACCGGATCGATGCCAAATAGCCACGGCATCCCCAATTCATGCAATTGCTTTGCTTGTTCGTACAAATCGGCCAAAACTATCAAAGTATCGTGGGCACCGTGCGATATAATTGGTAAAATTGGCACTTCTTCTCGCAATGCTAATTTGATAAATCCCTTGCGTCCCGCAAAGTATATTTGATCGCGCAAGTGGTGGGGTCGAAAAACATCTTGGGCGCCGCCCGGATAGACAAGAACTGCGGCATTTTTCCGCAAAGCTGCGATCGCCATTTTTGGATGTGCCTGGAGGGCACCACACTCAACCCCCATACTAGCAATCTCTGGGGAAACCTTCCATACCGTGGGGTGCATCAATCCGTAGGCCAAGCGTTCCGTGCCGTACCTGCGGAACCATTCGTATAGGAACATAAACATATCGGGAGCGGCGAGTCCCCCGTTGTGAGAACCGACAACAAGCATTTTTCCGCTCGCGGGTACGTGGTGCCAGCCGTCGCTTTGTACGCGAAAATAGTAGCGGTACAGCCATTCCCAGAAGGGCAACAAAAGCTGAATGAAGTCGGGATTGCGATCGTCTAAAGATAGACCGTCAAAGGGATAGTTAGAGGATTTTCCGTCTTTTTTGTTAGTAGTTTTTGTCACTGCAAAAATATTTAACGCTTTGGTCATTATATAGCAGAAGGAAGAAAGCTTTAACTCTCGAATAGAGAAGGCTTTAGTTATTTGGGAAAGAAGGAAGAAGGGAGGAGATTAGTTGGGCTTTTCCTCTCCTTGTGCGTGCGCTAATCGCCATTCCCCTCCCAAAAAAAGATTTTTCCTATCATTAATATGCTCCCATTCCGCAGGAATCTACCGCATTAGTTTTAGCAATTGAAAACCTCCTAAACATCGAGCGCGGTTGCTATAGCAATATAATTAAATACGGTTCAGATAAGACTGATCCCCCCTAGCCAAGAGGGCGGGCACGGGGAGTAGGGGTCGCACCGCCCCTACGAAGGGGGGGACAAGAAGTTGCTCTTGCGTCCCCCTTCTTAAGGGGGATTTAGGAGGATCTCCGGGGAATTAACAGTGTTAACTGAACTGTATTGCAATATAATTAAATCAGAATTGGCGCAAATATTTGGTTTCTGATTTGAGCGGGCTGGTTTTGTTCGGAGGTTTTGTGCTGGTTGTCTCCACAGGGGCAAAACCGTTTGGAAACAGCTACAGCAACTGTCGCTGATGGCGGGGCGGCTTTAGCCACAAAAACACAACTGTGCCTCAAGCCGATAAGGAATGAGAATTAAATAACTTCCACTCTTGAAAGTGGGATGGGCGTCCCGCCCGTCCTTTTTGGACGGGCGGGA
>NZ_JAUBOZ010000185.1:0-7322 GCF_036700475.1 Microcoleus sp. T2B6
AACAGACTATTCAGTTCGCTCCGGGGGACTATAAGAACGGTCATCTAATGACCAACGCTAGCAAAGGTTTGGAGAAGGCTCTGTGGACTGGGCAAGATTTCTGCTTAATTAACTACGATAGAGCCGTAGAAGTCACCTACAACAAGGGACGCTGGTTTGTAAATATGCCTGTAGAGATGGACGTTCCAGAGTCTAAAAATGATGGCAAGACCATCGCACTAGATCCAGGACTGCGTTGTTTTTTGACCGGGTTTGATGGTAATTCTTTTACTGAATTTGGCAAACACGACTTTGGCAAGATTGCTAGGCTGTGTCAACATTTGGACAAAATGCAATCAAAACTTAGTCGCTCTCAAGGTAGCGAGTTTTCTCGATTACGCTATCGATTAAAACAAGCTATGGAAAGGGTGAGGACAAAAATTAAAAACCTACGCTCTGAGATTCACAAGCAAGTAGCAAGTCACTTGGCTAGGAATTATGATGTTATTTACTTACCTACTTTTGAAACTTCTCAGATGGTGGCAAGAGGTACTCGCAAGCTCAATTCTAAGTCGGCGAGAGCAATGATGACTTGGGCATTCTATCAGTTCTCCCAAACTTTAGAACATCTCTGTAATCGTTACGGTTCGAGATTGATTAGGGTAACTGAGGAATATACTTCCAAAACTTGTACGAAATGCGGTCATATTCATAAAAAATTGGGTAGCTCTAAAACTTTTAGATGTCCTAACTGTGGTTATGAAATGCCCCGTGATTTTAATGGTGCTTTGGGGATTTTTCTCAAAGCTTTGTGGGATACCACCATACTCTGGGACCTGTCTGATGAGTGTGCTATATTCAGATTGTTGCCGATTGTCGGGGATTGTCTGGATTAAAAGTATCAGAGTGTCAATCCTTCAGAATTACCACGGCGAACCGATCATTGTAAAAGCGGCCCAATAATAAGGATGCGACAAATTTCGATCGCCCCTGGTGGCCAACTCCGACGGCAAAGGCAGAGCTTGATTGTTGCCCGATCGTACCAAATAACCATCTTGCAACCGCACTTCTCCCCGCAACATCGCCAACTGCGCTTGCCGCAAAGCCTCAGCCTTAATCGGCGCTGTACGCAACTCCTGGTAAAACTCAGTCATCAGCCCCAAAGTAGCAACATCGCTGACATACCACAAACTCGCCAAAGCTGATTTTACCCCCGCGTGCACCGCCAACCCTGCAAACCCCAACTCAGCTTGTTCGTCCCCCACCGCCGTAGTACACGCACTCAAAACCAACAACTCCACCTGCGGGTTAGATAACTTCAACTGATCCAACTGATCCAACCGCAACTTAGTATCCCAAAACTGAATGTAAGAATTTTGGGCTCCCCCAGGCTGAAAATCGCCGTGAGTAGCTAAATGAATAATTTTGTATTGCGGTTGATTGCGCTTCTGCTTCAAATTTGCCAAAGTAAAAGCTTCATTGAGAAAAGACGAACCCGGCCAAATCTTGCCCACAATTGTCGATATTTCCAGCGGCACCGCAGGCAAAGGATTTTGATCGTATTTGGCAGGAAAATTCGACGCACCCATCGCTAACACTTCAGAACCCTTAACATCGGCATAGCGAGTATCAGTTAAACTCAAACTCGGAATCAGCCCCAAACTGTACTTTTCTACCAAAAACTGCTTGCCGTCGTAAAGAGCAGCCAAAGGCAAAGTTCGCAAACCGACATCCATAGAAAACACCAAGGTGTCAATCTTGTTAGCCTCCAATTCCGGTTGCAGCGGTGCAATTAACCACTGGTAAAGTTCCTCGGCAGGTTGCTTGTAGTCAGCAGTATTCAATCTCCTGGGACTTCTGATAGCATTAGTGAATTTTTTAGCAACTTGCAGGACTGTCTCGCGGCTTGCAGGCACGCTTTTAAAAACATTTTTGCCGTCTGGCAATAACAACACAAGTTCTAAATGTTTTTCTTTGGCCCACACGTAAAGGATGGCCGGTTTAACCCCAGTCAACTGATTGACGCTGCTGAGAGTATCTCGAATACTTTGCTGCGTGACGGACTTTTCAGTGACAGTGCCCCCAAAGTAACGTTCAAATTCCCGGCCCTGAGTTCTATCCCTTTGCTGCACTGCGTCGATCGGATTTATTTGCGCGATCGAGTTCGATCGAGAAATCTCAGGAACCCTCACATTCCCGATACTTTCTGCTGTTACCGCACTCGCCGACTTCTGTGAAGTTGCCTGCAAGGTGCCGTTTTCTGTCGTCGCAGGCGCGCCTAAATTGTCTTGTAACACCGACGGCGACAGCAGTACCGAGCCGGCAGCATTCTCGTTCGACTGATCCTCAAAAGAGACAGCAGCAGCTTCTGGCGAGACATTTGCGTTAGTGCTCTTGGGCACCTGCGCTGCGGGGCCGAGACTCACCTGAGTCACAATTTGTTGAGAATTGGCTGTAGTTTTCAGTTCCACGGTGGTAGTTGGTGCCGGACTCGGCACGATCGCCAGCGGCCCGATCGCAGTTGAGGAAGTCGCAGTGTTCGACTTCAAGTTTCCCGTCCCAACAGTCGCCGCCGTGCAGGTTCCCGACGAGCAAGTGCTTTGCAGCAGCGTCTGTGAACCCGATCGAGCCAGCCCGTCTGTAGAAATGCTAACCTCGGCGCGTTCAGCAGCCGTTCCTGTTCCCGCAGCCAGAAACGCTCCCCCAGCTTCGATTGCCACATCGCCGCCCGTATTGCCACGAGCTTTGATCGAAACAACTTCAACATCTTTCTGCCCGGTAATTTGGCTCGAACCCGCACTTCCCGACTGCGAACTCGAATTGATCACCCCTGTAACGATCCGGCCCGGCGCCGCAATCGAAATATTTCCGCCGCTTCTGGCACCAAAAGCATCGATGTTGCCGGTTTCTACCGCACCGGCGCTGCGAATATTGATAGGGCCAGCCTCCCCGGAAGTTGAGCGAGATGAAACCGTACCAGCAGTCAACTTGCCTTGACTGCTAGTGATGTTAATCCCCGCAGTCGAGGTAACGTCTCCGACGGCTACAGTACCGCCCATCAGAGAGATGGTGGCGTTATCAGTGCCGACGATCGCACCCGTTCCCACGATCGCGCCGGTGCCCGACGGCGATTGAATCGTCGTCGGATCTTGAAATGTCACCGCTACTGGCGTGGAATTCGGCGTTGAATTGGGCGCTGGAGAACCAATCGAGATCGCACCGCTACCGTCAGAACGTCCGATCGCGATCGAAGCAAACCCATTCCGAAAAGTGTTCAATTCAGCAGCAGTCAAGTTCAGAGCTTCTGTACTGCCCGAACCTTGAATTATAATATTTTGACTGGGATCGGCCGGTTGCAGCACCAGATTGCCGTTGCTGGCGATCGAATTTTTGTCACCCGTCAAGTCAATCTCGCTGCCGGTTAAAGTAATATTTCCCGGTCTTTTCGAGCCGCCAGCTTCGATCGCGCCCGCAGTGACTCCATTAGGTCCCGTCAGCGTCACATTCCCCGCGCGATCGCCCCTCGTGTCGATCGCCCCAGCAGTCACCGTGCCCTGTGCGGTAACACTAACATCTCCCGCCGAATTGCGTATATCTTGGGAAGAATTGACAGAAGTGTTGATAGTGCGCGCAGTTCCAGTAACTAGCTGACCGGTTGTGACATTGCCTGCGGTGCTGACGATGCGAATTTCCTGATTGTTGGTAGTGATATTTCCGGTACGGATATTGCCGTCAGCTTTGAGAGTAATTGAGGCATTGTCGGCCCCTGTCAGGGAACTTGTGGTAGTGATTGTTCCCAAACCCGCTGGCGATTGAATAATTAGCGGATCGTAAAATGTGAAATCGTTGGCCATCAGAATTGAACCGATACCGTTGCTGCGGCCGATCGTAATTCCAGCAAATCCATTTTGCAAACTTCCGAGGTCGTTTGCCGTCAGATTCAAATAAATATTAGTGCCGACATCTCCAGAACCGCCGATCGCAATATTTTGACCGGGGTTCCAAGGTTGCAGTACCAAAAAGCCAGTGCCGCTGACTGAATTTTTGTCGCCTTTGAAATTAATTTCATTACCAGTCAAAGTAATGTTTCCCGATCCCCCTGCGATCGAGCTCACTCCCAGAACATTCCGAGCCGTCACAGTTACATTACCCGCCGCTTCCGGGCCGCTGGCATCAAGTTTTTGGGCCGTTACGTTCAGGCCTTCGATCGCAATATTCCCGCTGCTGCCGGTGCTGGGATTGGATGAAGAAATATTGTTTGCAACAGTCGAACCCGGACTAATCAAACTAATATTTCCGCCGTTACTTGACAAATTGCCCGCAGTAATTTGACTTCCCTCCAGGGCGATCGCACCGCCACCGGTGCTAATTGTATCGGCCGCATTCATAGAAAAAGCACCCGCACCATTGCGATCGGCATCTGCTCTAAATGTTACCGAACCAGTAGTTGCTTGAAAGCTCAACTGATTGTCCGCCAAATCAGCAATTGTAATATCATTGAGGGCTTCGAGAACCACATTTGACGTAGCCGACATACTTTCCAAAGCTGTAGCCGAAATTGTCAGCGAAGGCTCAGAATTGTTTTCCTGTCCTGGTAGCGTTCCTGTTGCCAAAATATTATTGTTGGCAATTATTTCCGCATCGCCCGCAGCTTCTGGGGAATCTGTAATGAAAATATTTTTAGGATCTAACAGCAAAGTCCCCAAACCGTTTGTCCCAGAGGTATCAACATTACCGTTAAAAATCAATCTTTGCTTGCCCGAAACTTCCACAAACCCCCCAACACCTGCGGTTCCCGTTGCAGAAACGCCCTTTGCGCTGATGCTGCCCAAAAATGCTGTTGTGTTGTCAGCCCAGACCAAAACTCGGCCGCCGTTGCCTGATTCAGTTGCGTTGGCTGCGATCGAACTTTTGCCATCCACGTAAGTCATCCTGGCATTCGGCACAGTTCCCTCGCCTCGGTAATCTCCCCCGATCCGCACCGTTCCGCCACCGTCCGGCCCCGAAGCCTCAATCTTCGCTCCAAACAGCCCTACCTTGTCGCCCAACACGTTGACGCTGCCTCCGACGCCCCCCCTGGCAGACACGTCCGCAGAACCCGCTACCAGCGCAGTTCCAGCACCGGCAGGCACTGTTTGGCCGCCTGTGAGCACGACTTCACCTTGAGCGTTCGTAGTTATACCCGTAGCGTTAGCCACGCCGGGGCCCGAAAGCAGTCCAGGTAAACTCAGCGGAGAGAAGGGAACACCTTCGGAACCCGACACTCCGGCTGCTGGAGAAACTTCTAAACTCAGCAAAAGTCCGTTTTGACTCAACCGCACCAGATTTTTGTCTCCAACCGCCACCACAGTAATTTGACCGCCTGGGGCTGAAAGTGGGCCCGTACTGATCACCGTACCGCCCAGCAAAGTCAAATTTTGCCCGGTTCCGACAGCCAAGTTACCGGCATTGACAATACTCGCGGGCTGTGGGCCAAAAACAAAAGCATTCGGCGTTCCGACGAGGGCCGCGAAGTCGTTCGCCCCAGTACCGTTGAACCAGCCGTTGTCAAAACCGATACCGCTAGCGGTGGTAGCAAAAAAAGACCCGGACACATCGAGTCGGGCATTTGCTCCGAAGATAATGCCTGCGGGATTCATCAGCAACAAATTAGAATTGCCGCCGCTAACTTGAATTAGGCCGTTAATTAAGGAAGCGTCGCCCCCGACAACGCGGCCGAGGATATTTTTAACGCTTGGGTTGGAGATGAAATTGGCAGTTTCGCCAGCATTCAGACCAAACCGAGTAAAACTGTGGAACAAATTTGCTCCGTCTCTGGAGGTAGTGCCACCTTTAATGTCGTAGCGAGGAGGCGACCCTGTACCTGGGGCAGTGACAGCGGTTCCGGTGCCGTCTGGGGCTGGAGTAATAGATTGTGCTGCAGCAATTTGAGATTGGGGATAAATTGCCACCAGTACCCATCCCCTGCTGTTTTCTTTGAGGAAAACCAGGTTGGGGAAAAAATCTAATATCAAAAATCCAGCAAAGGGAATTGCTGCCAGAATCGACCGCACAGCACGTTGAGCATTCATAAGTTTGCCTCGGTCTAGACCTTAATTCGAGTTGAAAATTGAGATTTTAGGTAAAAAAGAGTCGATCGCACCCCTATGCTGACACTTCTTAACGCGAACTCTCGATCGCAAATCTTAAAATTTAAGTCTAAATTTGATTGTGTCACCAACATAGCAAAGACTGGCAGTAAGTGTCGAAACACAGGAAGTTTAAACAGAGAAAATTATGAGCGATCTAATTGTCCGTCGGATCGGTTTAACTGGGGGCATCGCCACGGGTAAAACCGCTATATCTAATTATCTGGCAGATGCCTGTGGATTTCCGATTTTAGATGGCGATATTTACGCCCGCGAAGCTGTGAACCCCGGTTCGCCAATACTTGACTCTATTGTAAAACGATACGGCGCGGGTATTTTGCTCCCGGACGGCAATTTAAATCGGCCAGAGTTGGGAAGTATTATTTTTTGTAACGCAGACGAGCGGCAGTGGTTGGAACAACAGATTCACCCTTACGTGCGCCGCCGATTAGTTGAGGAAACTCAAAGCTGCATTGCTGCATCGAGTTTGGTATCCCAAGGGACACAGGATTTAAGTACAAAGACTCAAGAAACCGACTTGTTTGACCACAAGCTAGAACCGAGTATTGTTGAAAAAAAACCCGGTTTCTGTGCCAAGGCTGACACGTTGACTTTGGTTTTGGTAGTGCCGCTGCTGTTTGAAGCTAACATGACTGACTTGTGTACCGAAATTTGGGTAGTGTACTGTTCACCCGAAGTGCAGTTAGAACGACTAATGCAGCGAGACGGCTTAAGTTACGATCGAGCTAATGCCCGTATTAACGCCCAGTTGCCACTAGCTCAAAAGTGTCAACAAGCTGACGTTATTTTGGACAACTCGTCAACCCTCGACTCGCTATTCCTGCAGGTAGATGTGCAAGTCAGTCGCTGTGAGATTTGATACTTGAGATTGACTCGGCGATATCAGTTTTAAAACCTGGTTTTTTTAATTCCTGCGCGGCAGTTCGATTTGAGAGTTGAGATTTGAGATTGACTCCACGATTTTGTGAACGGGCTTTTTTTCCCCAACCGCTTTCGACTCCTCTTTCGGAGTGGCGCGTCAGCGCTCTTGTCACAAAGCCAGATCAGAAAAGATCAGAAAAAATAAAAGGTTCACAATTTATTTAAAAATACAATAGCAACCATTTATGAAGTTAATGTAAGGAACCCCACGCTTAAAAGCGGGGGCTTTTAGGAAGTCCGGCTCGATCGCCAGCGGTGAAAGAAGAAAGCCCG
>NZ_JAUBOZ010000186.1:0-7279 GCF_036700475.1 Microcoleus sp. T2B6
GGTTTTTAGCTGGCATTTTTGTAGAGATTGACTAAACTCCTTTTTTATTATACCCTATTTAAAGGTACAACAGCTTATCGCCTGAGTTTGTCGAAACCAATCAAGTGAAAGAATTAGACAGGATTGCGGAAGAGATTACGGTTCGTATTGATTTTCCTAATGGCAATGGTTCTGGGGCAATTATTGCCAAACAAAATGGATTTTTTACTAATAATTATTACATTTTGACTGCTTATCATGTCGTGGATGAAGCAGTAAAATATCAGGTTGTTACGCCGGATGGCAGGCGACATTCAGTAGATCATAGCACTGTGAAACGTTTACCGGGAGTGGACTTAGCAGTGTTGCAGTTTACTAGCAATCAAAATTACAGAGTGGCAAGTTTGGCTAGTAACTCCGTCAAAGAAAATAATATTACTTTCGTCTGTGTTTCTGGATGGCCAGTTTCAAACAATAATGCAGATAAACCTAGTCGCTTATTTTCAGTTGGTGAAATTATTAGACCCAACTCGATAGAGCTGGTCAGAAAGAATTCCAGCTCTTTGACTGACGGGTATGAAATGGTTTATTACAACATAACAGCAGGTGGAGTTAGTGGTGGGCCAATCTTGGACATTGACGGACAAGTAGTTGGAATTCACGGAAGAGCTGATGGGGAAGAGACAATAGATCAGGCTGGTGAACGCCGTCCCATTCAGTTAGGTTATAGTTTTGGTGTTCCAATTAATAAATTTTTAGGAATGACCTCACAAATAGGAGTAAAAGTTGGTGAATTAAAAATTGATTATCCTGTATTGCCAAACCGGCTGTCCGACGAAAAGAGTGTTCTATCTCAAGAAAAGAGTACGCGAAATATACTAAACTTAGTTATAGCTGTTTTTAAAATAAAACACTTAGATACTTTTAACGATCCAATTGAATTGACAAATTATGCAAATAGGCTGTGGAGAATAGGGCAATATGAGGATGCCTTAGCAGTTTTAAATAGAGCTATCTCAATACAGCCCAAACTATATCAAGCATGGTATTTACGAGGATTAGTGCTTCACGCACAACAGAGTTCCCTGTTTAACAAACAAAAATCAAAGCCAACAAATCAAGAAATATTGGCATCTTTTTCTAGGGCAACTTCTATTGAACCTAAGTTTTCCCCAGCTTGGCGATGGCAAGGTATATTTTTACAAGAATTAGAACGATATGAAGAAGCAATAGAATCTATCAATGAAGGGATTAGTTTAGACTCTAAAGATAGTAGACTTCATCAGCTAAAAGGTGATTTATTGACTAAAATTAAGCAGTATGAAAAAGCAATTGCTGCCTACACTCGCTCCATAGAACTTCAGCCTAATTCGTATGCTTATTTCATCCGAGGATTGCTATATGATTACAAGAAAGAGAAAGATAAGAAAAGAGCGCTATCTGACTATACAGAAGCAATTAAACTTGACCCTGATTTGGTTGAAGCTTATAATCGGCGAGGGGTTATTCGTTCTGAGTTAGGAGATACACAAGGAGCATTAGAAGATTATGAAAAAGCTATTAAACTTAAACCTGACTATGCAGAGGTTTATGTATGGCGAGGTGCAGTCCATTTTAAACTAAAAAATAAGAAAGAAGCATTAGCTGATTATGAAAAAGCTATTAAACTTAAGCCTAACTATGCAGAGGCGTACTTAGCACTAGGTAGTTACTACTTCGACTCAGAAAACCTAGAAGCGGCAATTACTAGCTTGACGAAGGCTATTAGCCTGAATCGCAACTTGTTTGCAGCTTACTCGCTCAGGGCAGCAGCTTATTATAAGCGCAATGATATTAAGCTCAATGATATACAGAATGCAATAACTGATTTCACTCAAGCAATTCAGATCAATCCTGACCATTTAAAAGCTTACCAAGGTCGTGGAAAACTGTATTATAATATAGAAGACTATCAAAATGCAATTGCAGACTTTACCCAAGTTATTCGCCTGAAGTCTAACGATTTTGAAGCTTATAATAACCGAGGAGTAGCTTACCTTAAGATTAATAATCCTCAGAATGCTCTTAATGACTTTGATCGGGGTATTGAACTCAATCCTAATTTAGCTGAAGCCTATTTAAACCGTGGAATCACTAAATCTAGCTTGAATGATTATTCAGGAGCAGTTGATGATTTGACTCAGGCAATTGAGCGCCCTAGTTCTGATAATATCTGTACTGCCTGCGCTTACAAAATAAGGGGGATTGCTCAATCTCAACTGGGAAATCGTCAAGGGGCTGTTGCAGACTTAGAAAAAGCTGCACAACTTTTTCGTGAACAAGGGGATATGGCTAAATACCAATCGGCATTGGATCTACTTAGGGAAGTTCAGGAATAATTCGATTGCAGAAATTGGACAAGTTATTGCTCGAAATGCTAGTCCGGGGGAGAGTAAAGGCAATGAGTTTTTTGAGAAAGCAGGCGAGTTGATGGCGAAGGGTTTAGTGCAGTTGGCAAAAAGCAGTCCTTACCCGGATTTAGCTTTTGTGTACGCAATTATTCAACTGCCAGATTTGGTCAAGCGCATCGACCACGCCGTTCATCGACCCGACGGTCATCCCCTCAAAATGGACAGGTGGATTGCCTCTAGTTTTTCGCAGTTATTAAGTTCAAAAGATGCTGAAAAAACAGTAGCGGGCATTAAGGCAACCGCAGAGGCAACCTACTCCAGTTTCATTCAAAAAGATTTGTTGCGGGCATTTATTGGTCGCAGCACCATTCCAATTGCTTTAGAAGGCAAAAAGTGCATTATTTTCAAATTAGATGACCAAAGGCGCACTGTAGTGGGGCCGCTGTTAGCTGCTGCTATTCACTTATGTGTGGTGTCTAATTTGAGTCGGGTACGTTCTGACCCATTTTTGTACTGCTTAGACGAGTTTCCATCTCTCAAGTTCGACAGAATGGATCAGTGGGCTAACGAATATCGTTCTGCTGGTGGCGTGCCGATTGTTGGCATTCAATCGCTCAATCAACTCTATAATCTCTATGGGGATAAAAAAGGGGCTGCGATCGCCAGTGCTCTGTCAACTCATGTCCTCTTCAACCCCGGCGATTTTGAGACAGCCGAGAAATATTCTAAGCGGTACGGGGAAGTGGAAGTGCTGGTAAAAAATCGATCGACCGGCAGCTCGACGGGGCAGCAAACGAGCCGTTCTGTCAACTGGAGCGAACAGTTGCAAAAGAAACCGCTGATTAGTCCTGACGAAATTCTGAGGTTTCCTCAAGGCAAGTGCGTCATCACTTCACCGGCCTACGCAACGGGGACGGAAGCTTTATTTCCCTACCCTCTCAAGATTCCGGTGCGGCCCGGCGACATAAAGCGAGCTAAAGAGTCTGAACAACTGTGGGACAGCCGCATCAGACCGCAGCTTGAAAGGCGGGCGAAAGCTTTGTCAGTAGAGCAGCAGACGGGTAAACTGCTCAATATAGATGAAGAGCTGGATCAGCGGATTCGATTCGCTTACCAATTGCTGCCACATCCGAACGATCCAGAAGAACCCGTGACTGTGGCTGATGTTAAGTCGCCTGTTAATGCTGCTGGTGCGAACAGCGCGGCTGGGAAAATAGCGGTTGGCAATATTCGGAAAAAACTCAAAACTCTGTCCTTTGGTGGCGATAGATGATGGAGCAAACTAAACAATTTTTGGCTGACATTTTGATTGTTGACGATATTCCCGCTAACATTCAACTACTTTCTCAATTGCTAATTGAAAACGGTTACAAAGTCAGGAAGTTGATTAGTGGACAACGAGCTTTAAAAGCAGTAGAGTTGCAAGCGCCCGACTTGATTTTGCTAGACATAAAAATGCCCGGTATGGATGGTTATGAAGTCTGTCGTCAACTTAAAGCATCTGAAGCTACTTGTGATATCCCTATAATTTTTATCAGCGCTTTAGATGACGTATTTGACAAAGTAAAAGGGTTTGAGGCGGGCGGTGCTGACTACATTATAAAACCTTTTGAGCCTGTTGAAGTGTTAGCGCGGGTATCTGCCCAACTTAAAATGCAGCGTTTACAGCAACAACTTCGCTGCGCTAACGTGCAATTGGCTACACAAAATGTTCAGCTCAGCCAGGAAATTCAAGAAAGACAGCAAGCAGAAGCCAATTTAAGAATGCTGTTGCACGCTGTTTCGCACGATTTGCGATCGCCTCTATCGGGAATGTCGCTGCTGCTGCGAAGTCGCCTCAATGATGCTGGCAACAACATTGTTATTGATAGGCGGACTATGGAGGTTATGGTGCAAAGTTGTTCGCGCCAACTCCAGTTGATTGAGTCACTAACAGCAACACAACAGTTTGATGTGAAAAGTGCTTCTTTAGCCATGAAGCCGCTGTCGCTGCCCACTTTAGTCCAAAATATTCTTATTGAAAGATTACCAATTCTCAACCAGCATCGAGTCAAGGTTAAGCAGCTTTTTGCAGCCGATTTGCCTTTAGTCAATGCTGATGCCCAGCAGCTCTGGCGGGTGTTTGGCAATCTGATCGACAATGCTGTTAAATACAATCAGTCTGGGTTTATTTTGACTGTAGAAGCTAAACGGGAAGGTGAGATGGTTTGCTGTACGGTTGCAGACAATGGGGCAGGAATTTCTCCTCAGCAATGTGCAAGATTATTCGAGCCTTATACGAGGGGAGTTGGAGTTAGTTTAAGGCAAGGGTTGGGATTGGGACTTTACATTTGCAGGCAAATTGTTGAGGCTCACGGCGGAGAGATAGGTGTTGATAGCGAATTGGGAAAAGGAGCGAGGTTTTGGTTGACCTTGCCAAAGTTTGAAGATTGACAATATGCCATAATTTGCTACGCGATAGCTACGCCTCAAAAACCACTTTTTTTAGAACAATTAGAAGCTGCATTCCAACGGCTAAACCAGCCCCAAACGCAGTGCTTTAACGGCAGCCTGGGTGCGATCGCTCGCTTCAAATTTAGCTATAATCATCTCTACATGACCTTTGGCGGTGTGGACGCTCATTCCTAGTTGAGCGGCGATTTGTTTATTGCTTTTACCCTCAACTAGCTGCTGCAAAACCTGCATTTCCCGTTCAGTCAGCTTGATGTCGTCATTCGCATAGCTATAGGGCAGTGGCGTTTTGAGATTTTGCAGCACGCAGTCGGCAATCTTAGGGTCTAGGTAACTGCCACCTTCTTGCACAGTCGTAATCGCTGCTAGAAGTTGTTCTGCGTTAGTGCCTTTAACGCAGTAGCCGTGAGCGCCGCTTGACAAAGCCGCCATTACCTGAGTTGGATTGCTGTGGTGGGTGAGCATCAGGATGCGAGTATGCGGCAGTGCGGCTCTGATTTGCTGCGCGGCTGCAATACCGTCGATTCCGGGCAAGTCAATGTCCATCAGGGCGATGTCTGGTTGGTGTTGCAGTGCAGCACTGACGGCTTCGTTGCCGTTAACAGCTTGTGCGACAACTGTTAAATGGGGTTGGTTATTGAGGATATGCTGTAGACCGAGCTGCATCATCGGGTCATCTTCAACTATCAGGATGGTTTTTAGTTGGGTTGTTTTTGGTTGCGTGGCGGTAGTTGCAGTCACGGCTAAGATTCCTACTACATTTTATCCATAGTCTATTGTTTTTCCTCATATTAAAGAGTGTCATCCTCCTATGGAAAGAAGAAAAGTATTAATGGGCGATTGCGTCGGGAATAAGTGGATATCTATCGATAGGAGGATGACAATTAAATGTGAACTGATTATATCGACACTTCGTTGATTTCATCCAAATTGACTTCATCCAAATTGATAGCTGTTGCTACTTCCTTCGGTTGAGGTGTTAGATGACCATTGAGCTTGATAACTGTTTGTTTTCTCTCTCGTTCAATGGTAGTCAAAAGCCAATTTTGAGTGTGTCGGTGTTGCTTGCTGTCCCAGGCAAACTGAACTTTTTCTGCAGGTTGAGTCGGGTGCAGTGCCAAAATAATCAGTTGTAGCTTGTGAGGCTCGATCTCGAAGAATTCGGCAGCTACCCATAACTTAACTCGGTCTTGCCAAGTCAGTACAGGATGGCGAATCGCCCACTCAAATAGTTTGGGCGTCCCTTTGACTAGACCCACATTTGCACGGACTTGTATCACTTTAAATGGATGAGAAGGGGAAGAACTTTCTTCTGTCACTCCCCTTTTTGTTCGGTCTAGTTTTGTTTGAATTGGAATGTCAACAAACAGTTTTCGCTGCGGTAAAAACAGTGATGGCGCGAGTTCTTGGAGCTGGAAAACCCACTGCTGGAACTGGGGGTGACTGTTGAGAATTGGCTCCACAGGTAATCCCATTAAAATTTGCTTGACAAGCAGTTGCAAGCGTTCTTGCAGATAGGAAGGAACAAGAGGTGGCTCTTGTACTGGGCTAGTATGAATAGTTTGATTGAGGTCGGATAGAGTAAGGAGGTACATTGCTCAGAGCATAAAAGACTGAGCAATAGCGGCGATCGCCACAGAAAAAGTCCGGGAGTGCGGAATAGGATTAAAAATTTATAGCCCACATCCTGCACCCTCAACTGTCACAGAGCATGAAGCATTGTTGAGAATATTCATACCTCGCGTTCGATTGGATAGTCTTTAAGCAAAAATACTCCTGTCAGGCGATCGCCTGACACTGCCTCGCCTTTTCTTGTAGAATCATGGAAAAAAAATTACCAATTTCCTAGTTGAAAGCAAGCCCAAATTTATGTTGTTTTTACTTTAAAAAAGCATTTTTGCCACTAACTGAAGTGTTATTCAAGCAAGGTATTTCAACTAAATAAGTAGTACCCGCTTATAAGCAGGTGGAAAAAAACGCACAGTTTTAATCCAATCTTGTGTGAGATTAGAGACGATTAGCTGTTTCCCAAGCACTCACCATCTGTAAAGGGAAGCCCGGGGAGGTAACAATTGCTGAGTTGCACTATCAAAGGACTCAGTTTGTGCTGTCTTTTGAACGGAGTTCTGAGGACATTCAAGCAATTCGCACTCAAGCATCGTTTGTTTTACCAACATCAGGAACAGACCGGTCTAGATTTGCTGTGACCCGGCAGGAATTGTTTGAGTACCGTCCCCCCGCTTACCATCCAATTTGACGGCAGGCTGCTCGGTTTCTTCCAAAAACTGTGCCACAGATTTGATGACATCTGTTGCGGTTTTGGGTACGAGAACCAAATCTCCAGATGCCAGCATATCTAGTAGGGCACCGGGTTTTCCCTTGCCTCCGTACAAGTGACCCATAGAAGCTGCAAGCTTTTCAAGTTTTTCTGGTGTCTGTCGCGCAACTCGCGCTCGAAA
>NZ_JAUBOZ010000244.1:0-1355 GCF_036700475.1 Microcoleus sp. T2B6
CAGGGTAAGCTCATCTAATTTAGTATAAATTGTACTTGACAAAAAGACAAATATAAAAAATGTGGTATTTACGTATTAGCAATTTTATAATGCCTTAAAAACTAAGTCATCAAGCGGTAAAACTCAATGGATAAAGGATTCCTGCCCGCCCGGCCAAAGTCTAAACTACTGAAGAAGCCCTCAGCTATCTCTATGCAAGAGTTACAAGGAAGCTTATCAAGTTATTTTGATGACGTACCCGACCCGAGAGTGAACCGAACCAAACGTCACTTACTGAAAGATATTCTCGTCATTGCTATATTATCTACAATAGCTGGAGGTGATGGGTGGGAAGACATGGAAAATTATGGAATCAGTAAGCAGCAATGGTTGCAAAAATTTTTAGACTTACCAAATGGTATCCCGAGCGATGATACCTTCCGACGAGTTTTTGAAAAGGTAGACCCGAAAGTTTTAGAACAGAAGTTGACTGAATGGGTTAAACAATTAATTGGGCCAGTTGTCCAACAAGTTATCCCGATTGATGGAAAAAGTATCCGAGGTTCTTATGACCGAAAAACCGGGGAAAAGAATTTACATTTAGTGACGGCGTGGGCGAGTGAAAATCGGTTGGTACTTGGACAAGTTAAAGTTGAAAACCATTCCAATGAAATCACAGCTATCCCAGCCCTATTGGAATTAATCGATGTCACCGGAGCGATTATTACGATGGATGCGATGGGTACTCAAACCGAGATTGTTCGGCTGATTCGTCAAAAAAAAGCTGATTACGTAGTTACTTTGAAAAAGAATCATCCAACCCTTTATAAACAAGTCAAAACCTGGTTTGAAACAGCCAGAGCCAACCAATTTGGGGGAATTGAAGTGAGTGAAGATTCCCGAACGGAAAAAGCACATCATCGAATCGAAACTCGAAAAGTTTGGGCGGTTCCAGTGGGGGTTTTAGGCGGGCTTTACAAACAAGAAGACTGGACAGATATTCAGACTATTGTTATAGTAGAACGTTTCCGTTATCTGTGGAACAAAACCACTCATGAAGTACAATTTTACCTAAGTTCCTTACCCGTAGATGCCCAGCTTAATGGTCGCGTCATTCGTCAACATTGGAGTATTGAAAATCAAGAACATTGGGTTTTAGATGTCACTTTTAATGAAGATAGATCTCGCATTCGGTCCTTGAATAGCCCTCGAAACTTGGCTGTTATCAGACGGATGTCCCTGAATGCTGTAAATCAAGAAACTACTCTCAAGCGTAGCTTGCGACAGAAAAGAAAACGGGCTGCAATGAATGATGAATACATGATGCTTCTTCTCAAATCCTTTTGTCAAGGCTGATTGAGATGCTCTTACCCTGT